>NZ_JBGQQX010000009.1:0-45160 GCF_045528525.1 Ruoffia sp. FAM 26255
GAGAACTCCTTTCTTATGGTTGGTTTAGACACCTTTACCATATCAGAATGGGGTTCTTTTTTCATCACTTAACAGGTGAAAATGAAAAAGTAAATTTAAGCTGCCGTTAGGCAGTTGGCACATGTTTTCAACGAAAAGTATGAATTGTTCAGGTTTAGTATTGTTAGATTATATTCATAAAAAATACACAAAACAAGTCAGTTATGACGGAGGATGTTATAAAATATAACGCGAAATAAGGCTGTTTTGATAATGTTAACCAAAATTAGGATAACATCGTTATATAATATAACAAAAAACAAAGGTGTATTTAATTGAGAAAATTAATTTATAAATCGCATAAAACTAATCATTAATTGCCTCAACTAATTACAAGTATAAGGATTGAAAATAATAAAATTAAGGAGAAAAAAAGTTTTTTTGTTAAAAAGATATAAAATTGTCAGAAGATGGGGGTAAGGTATGGATTAGCTTATGCAGACTAGATTGGTAAGTCGATATTTATAAGGTGGTTGAAGAAGATTTTGGGATATTGGATGATGCGCAATGAAGATATTTAGTTTTTTGTTAATATGTAATTAACGTGTACCTTGGTTATCAGATTAAAGGAGTGCTTATTATGAGTAGGAGTGCACGTAAATATCCTAGAAATAAATCCAATTGTAGAAAATGAAGACAGTTTTAAATCTTCGCTTACACCGGAGATTTACTGGAGTTGAATTTGGTGCACTCGTTTTATCTAAAGTTGAGTATAAGAGAGTGAATGCTTCTTATAAAATTAGTGATACTTCTCTAACTTTTTTCATTGGCGTATTGTATTCAACCAACTATTCTTGTAATAAAAGGTCTTGTCCACTTATACAATGGAGCTAGATGAAAAAGGTGAGGTCATCTTTCGAGAAGTAGGAACCTGTATTTTAAGGTACATCACAAGGTAAGTATTAAATGTTTTGATCGCCCGCCGTCGAAAACTTCGAAGATTCGATATTCTAAAGGAACACAAGAATATGAGCGGTCTATTGCTTGTCCTAAAGATTCTTTGTGGAATTAAGTCGAAGTGGGAAGAGAGCAGATTTATAGTGCCTAAAAGGTGATTAAATTATATGAAGAGTTTATGATATGCTCCCTCTAAAGTAGACACTTAAAAAAGTAAACTACTTTAGGGGGATTTTTTATGTACTCAAATATGAAGCATACAGTGGCTGAACTGGAATTTTATATTCTTCAATATTTAGAGGGTATGACTTTTCCTATGTTGAAGAATTTAGGACTACAGTATGAGAATACATACTTTTTATTTGAAGTGAGGCTCTATCAACAACATGGCATTGATAGCCTCCAACCACCGACTAAGCATCAACACTATTCATCGGAATTTAGAGAACAAGTGGCACAAGAACATCTGGTCGATAAGATATCCATCAATGAACTGGCAATTAAATATAATATTCCATCTGGGAAAACGATTCGTAGCTGGATTTTTAGGTATACTAATGGTGGGGAGTCTCAATCCTACAATTCAAAGCCAGAGGTGTATCTGATGAAAGAAAAAAACGACTTACGAAGAAAAAGCCTAAAAAGTAATCTGGCTGTGCCAAGCATTAAAAGTGAGCCAATCGAGCTATTATAAATAGTTAAAACGTCAACCATCACATATAGAATTGCGCTTAAAAAAATAATAGTATTCATTCAAGAAGCACATAAAACATGTAATGGAATTTATGGCTATCGTCGTAGGACTATTTATTTAAATCACTTCCAACAAGCCGCCGTTAATCATAAGTGTGTCTAGCACTTAATGAAATGGATGGGCATCCAAACCTATATAAAGAAAAGACGAATCTAAAGATTCGCCTTAACTATTTTTATTATTTACTTGTCTACTTGACAGGGGGCAGTTCATATTGAGTTTGGTTGGGGGCTTTGATAATCTAAGTTGCTGTCCAGGTCATTAGCCATTCTTTCTCGTGAGTTTCTTCATCTAAGCACTCCTCAATAAATTGAAAACCATGCCTTTTATAAAATTGTATCGCCTGCGAATTGCGTGAATAAACAGAAAGTGTCAAAGATTTGTGTTGGCTTTTTAAATAAGTCAACAACAGGCTTCCTATGCCTTTGTGGCGACTCTCCTTCTCAATAAAAATACCCGCAATATAGTCTCCCGTCATACCAATAAAGCCTAACAGTCGGTTGTCTTCTTGATAAAGCACCATATTCGCCTCATGAAAAGCTGAAAGCACATCATCATAATGACTGGTCCAATAGGCTGGGTCAACAAAATCATGCACTTCCAAATTCACAATTAACCACAAATCAGCGACAGCCTTTATTACATCAGGATCCTTGTCTACTAAATTTATAAGCATCGGGTGACCTCCTTTAAATGACTAATAAGAAAAAGTCTAACAGAATACGCAAAGAGTCGCAATTGATAATCAAAGAAGGATGAGAAACAGATAGAGCCTATGCTACAATAGCCATAAGTAAAAAGAAGGGTGCGAGATGATGCGAATTAAACGACCAGTAATACAAGCGGATTTAGAAGAAAAAGAGTTAAAAGACTTATACCAACCCCATGATTATATCTTAGAACTAGATGGCTATGATTTGAATGAACCTGACTTTACAACCGTTCAGGTGGAACAAGTGCGATTATATAATTGCGTCATTCGTGACGGTATATTCAACGATATGGATTTAAGTGATGCAGATCTGACTGATGTGCGCTTTATCGGCTGTGACTTCTCGAATGTAAATCTAAGCCAAGCATCCATTCACCGAGTAGAGTTTGAAAATTGTAAGTTACTCGGAACTCAGTTCTCTGAAACCATGTTAGGTGACACACTATTCCAAGAGGCAATCTTAAACTTATCTACATTCGCGGATTCAAAGTTAGTGCGAGTCTACTTTCAAGAGTCGTCACTTCAAGAAGCAGCCTTCTTTGAATGTAAACTAAAGCAAGTCAACTTTGAAGAGTGTGAACTCAATGACATTACCTTTGATCATACACCTTTAAAAGGCATCAACCTTAGCACATCAAACTTTGACTCAATCCGAGTCGCCATCGAAGACTTGAAAGGCTGCCAAGTGTCCAGAGAACAAGCCTTAGGCTTGGTTGGGTTGATGGGGGTAGAAGTGGTGTAGGGGAAATCATAGAAATATTTCAGCAATAAGAATAATCATATAGTAAAATGGTATAAAAATAGTTAAGGTTAAGGTGAAAAAATGAACAAAAATATTGATGTTGTGGGAGCTATTCTAATAAAAGAAGGAAAGATATTATGCGCTCAACGGGGAGGAGAGAAATCCTTACCTTATTTATGGGAGTTTCCTGGCGGAAAGATTGAGCAAGGTGAGACGCCTCAAGAAGCACTTCATAGAGAATTGATTGAAGAATTAAAAATTGAAGTAGTAGTGAGTAACGAGATCTTTGATGTAACAAGATATAACTATGATTTTGGGACTGTTAACTTAACAACATTTATCTGTCATTTGGAACTTGGTGAACCAGTATTGACTGAACATGTTGCTATTAAATGGCTCGCCCCTAACGAGATTAAAGCATTAGATTGGGCACCAGCAGATATACCAGCTGTTGAAAAACTAAGCCAACTTGATCTAAGTTGAGGTATTTAAGATGGACCTATTAGAACAATCACTTAGAAAAGCCTTTATCAATCGAAAAGAAATTGGCTCGCAATATGATCCAAAGTTAATTATTAATCAACCTGAGAAAAAAGAATTTTTGTTGAATAATTTACAAGATGAGACTGAGAAATGTGTATCATTCATTTTCTCAATTGCTTTTGTCACTCAAGATGGGCTGAACGCAATTAAGACTTATTTAAATGATTTAAACCAAAGAGGAGTAAAAGGGCGCCTAATCACGTCGACTTACTTACAATTTAATCATCCCGATGTCTTTGAATCATTAATGAAGATACCCAACTTGGAAGTAAGATTATCTGAAAAACGTGGTTTTCATGCGAAAGGTTATTTATTTGAGCATCAAGATTATCATTCTTTCATTATAGGTAGTTCAAACTTAACAATGAGCGCACTGAAGCTCAACTACGAATGGAATGTGAGATTAACTTCTTATAACCATGGAGAAATAATTCACCAGATGAAGATGCATTTGGAGGAGCAGTGGGAACAAGCGATACCTCTAACACAGGAATGGGTAACAGAGTATAGAGAGAATTATATAGTTGAAGAGATTACCGATTTGTCGGTAATCAACGATCCGCCACTGAAAGAAAACTATATTGTACCTAATCGAATGCAAGAAGCAGCACTGTCTAGTTTGAAGGCTTTGCGAGAGTCTGGAGAACAAAGAGGACTTGTCATTTCAGCAACAGGTACGGGTAAAACGTACTTAGCTGCCTTTGATGTATTGAATGCAAGACCAAACAAGATGTTATTCATTGTTCATCGGGAACAAATCTTAAAAGATGCGATGCGTTCTTTTCAAAGAGTAATCGGCGGAAGTAGCGGAGATTATGGAATACTATCCGGTAATCGAAAAGACATTAATGCAAAATACCTTTTTGCGACGATACAAACGATCTCAAAACTAGAGTACCACCAACTATTCGAACCGGATGAATTTGATTATATACTCATTGATGAAGTCCATAAGGCCGGGGCCAATTCTTACATTAAGACAATCAATTACTTTGAACCGCAATTTCTACTAGGTGTTACAGCGACCCCTGAGCGAACAGATAAAATCAATATTTATGAATTATTTGATTATAATATCGCGTATGAGATTCGTCTGCAAGAAGCATTAGAGGAGGACTTATTGAGTCCCTTTCATTATTTTGGGGTGACTGATTATGAAAAAGATGGCGAAGTCATTTCTGAAGTAACAGACTTGAAGCATCTTGTACTAGAAGATCGAGTGAAATTCCTCATTGAGAAGCTAGATTATTATGGAGTATCACATAATAAAGTGCGTGGTTTAGTATTTTGTAGTCGCAAGAATGAAGCAGAGTTATTGGCCGAGCAATTTAATCGTTTGGGTATTCCATCCTCTCACTTAACGGGCGACCATTCGATTGAGGATCGAGAATATGAGATACAACGTTTGGAAGCGGGAGAGATTGAGTATATCTTTACTGTCGACATATTCAACGAAGGGATTGATATTCCTATGGTGAATCAAGTTGTCATGTTACGTAATACCCAATCTAGTATTATCTTTATTCAACAAATGGGACGAGGCCTACGTAAACACAAGTCTAAGGAGTTTGTGACAATAGTTGATTTTATCGGCAATTATAAGAATAATTACATGATTCCAATGGCCTTGTCCGGGGATATCTCTGGGAATAAAGATAATTTACGCCGGGATACGTTTGAGACAAGTTATATTACTGGCCTTTCATCCATTAACTTTGAGCAAGTAGCTAAAGATCGGATATTTGCTTCAATTGATCTAGCAAAATTAGATACAATCGCTGAACTAAGAAAGGCCTATACGAAGTTAAAAGAACGTTTAAATCGTATGCCGAATTTGTCGGATTTCAAAGAATCAAATACATTAGATCCGTTAATTATTATGAATCGTTCGGATAATTACCATGACTTCTTAAAAAAAATGAAAGATAGTGATCAAGTTCTTTCTGTTATAGATAATAAGATGTTAAAGTTTTTATCGAAAGAAATTCTCCCTGGCAAGCGTCAACATGAAATTGTTTTAATGAAAGCCTTAATGGAAAGTAATTCATACATGATGACACGAGTAGAAATTGTTCAATTATTTAAACAATTTAACTTGGATTATTCACAAAGAACGGTAGATTCAGTAATCAAAACGTTGTCATTAGACTTTTATACCGGAACTTTGAAGATGGCGTATAAAGGGGCGGAACTCATTAAAATTGAGGGTGAAACGATTAAATTCACGCAAGCATTCATTGAAGCGTTGAAAGTTGATTACTTTGCTGATCATGCAAAAGACGTGTTAAAAACAGCTTGGCTATTAAGTAAGGAATTCGACCAGTCGTCACCGTTAACAAGGTATCAAAAATACTACCGCCGAGATACGATTAGACTGTTAGGTTGGAAAGAACAAATTGTAGACCAGAACATAGGTGGTTATGTTCGTGATGATGAAGGAAAAATATTCGTTATCTTTGTAACATTGGATAAAGGTGAGGATTTCCAAGGCGCGGAGATTGCTTATGAGGATGCCTTGTTGGATGAGTCAACTATGCATTGGGTTAGTAAAGCCGGCCGTAAGCTTAGTTCACCTGAGATTCAAATTATGCAAAATCCAAAAGATTGGGCAATTCATGTCTTCGTGAAGAAATCCGACGATGAAGGATTAGACTTCTACTACTTGGGTGAAGTTCAACCAAAAGTAAACACCATTCATCAACTTGAGAAACCTACTGGGGACGGCAAGAGTAAGAGCGTCGTTGAGATGGAGTTGAAGTTTAAAGAGCCGATTGAAAGTCGATTGTTTAAGTATTTGAGGTAAAGATAATCCTTCTAATTATTTAATATGACAATTGCTGCAACAACCTTAAGGTAGTGCTGCAAAGTATTTAACACCCTTCTAATTAGTTATATAGCCGCTTAAACTATGATTAGCTGTAGCATATGTATTTAATTGGAAAGGGTGTTTGTTGTGAAGAGGTATCGTGTGTGGGTTACGTCAGAGTATGAGTATGTGATTGAAGTTGATGATGATGCGAGTTGGGACGATGTTCAAGAAAAGGCATGGGAGGAAGATTGGACGCCGTTGATTCATAGGGCAGATATCGTTGAAATAGATGAGATTCAGGAGTAATTAAATAGAGTTAAATTATAACCAGCCCGGACAGTATAAAGGTTCGGGCTAATTATTTAAGTATTATTATTTATATTCATATGGTTAGGTGGGGTACCGCTAGTTTGTAGGGTAATTTCTTATCCCCACTTCCGTAACTTGTGTTACTTGTGAATTGAAAAGTTCATCTATTAAATTCAATACTATTGTTGGACCGTTCTTAAATTGACATAGTTTTTTAAAGTCACTCAGTAACGGATGTACTATGTTAGCAGTTGAATAAAGGCAATATTTTACTTCTAATCTCTTTTTAATATCTTCAAAACCTTTTTTGAGATTTTCAGAGGTTATAGCAATTGATTCAAAATCGGGTGGATAAAAGAGATATTTTTCTTTTTCACCTAGAAAATTATATATAATAACCGGATAAAAAGTGTACAAATTCAGCCTCCTAAGTTTAATTATGAATAAATATCACTATGGAGATATATTGACGAATCGATTAGAAGCAGATGCGCTCATATCAAAAGAAGAATTTCGACAAATTATCTCTGATAGAAAGTATAATGAATTTCAATTAGGTGATCTATTCGAATTTGATGTTACAGATTTTTCAAAAGTAGATTTTAATGAACTGTTTAATTATTTGGAAAAATTATGATTAATAAGCAACAAAGCTAGATAGCTCTTATCTTGCTTTGTTGCTTATTTTAATTTATTGATGGGTTCAGATTGGAAACGTTAAAACCATTTGTTGGATTCGTATTAATGATCTCTCCATTAAGAGATATGTGTTTTTTGAAAATGAACCAAATAGAGTTCAAATCAATAGCTGATTATATTTATAGAATCTCGAAATAGTTATGTAATAATCTAACTTTTTGGGTTTCGTTCTATACTCATTTTGATAATCACCCAAAACTCATGGTTAGCTTCACACCACTTCGCTCAGCTATGTGTTTAAGTATCTGAATTTTAAGAATAGCATTCCCTTTCTCAACCCTTGCAGTGGTTGAACTTATCAACTAAGTTCGCAAAGTCTAACTGAGCTAACCTTATTGAATGTTTTAATTGCTTTACAAAACTTTGCTAATCAAGGATACGACATGTTAATGCCTATGATGTTTATGGCTAACATGGCTATTACTGGAGCAACAGCTGCAGTTTATACTAAGGTAAGATCAAAAGAAGAGAAATCACTCGTATTATCTTCAGCAGTCTCAGGACTCTTAGGAATCACTGAACCAGCATTGTTCGGGATACTTTCAAAATACAAAAAAGCATTTATTGCAGCTACAATAGGTAGTTCTTTAGCATCTGCTTTTATTAGTTTTTTCGGTGTGAGAATTTATGGCTATATTCTATCAAGTATTTTTAGTTTACCTGCTTATATAGGTGAATACTTTATATTCGCAGTGTTAGGAATTCTTATCGCACTTATCTCATCATATGTAATTACGTATGTTTTAATCCCTAGTGTCGAAAGCAGTGATTCAGATACAAACACTGATAATGAAAACACAGTGAATAAAATTGAGTTATATTCTGTTTCAAATGGAGTATATATGCCATTAGAAGATGTTTCGGATGAAATATTTTCATCAAAAATGATGGGGGATGGGTTTGCTTTCCAATCATTGGAAGGTGAAGTATTCTCTCCAGTAGATGGTACAATTTCAACAATATTTCCAACAAAACATGCCATTGGAATCAAAACAGACACTGGCATAGAAGTTCTAGTTCATATGGGAATCAATACCGTAGACTTAAATGGACAAGGATTTAGTGTTTTTGTTGAAGAAGGGGATAAAGTTGGACCTGACACATTAATTGCAAAAATGGACTTAGATTATATTGAAGGACAAGGAAAAGAAACACCGATTATTGTTGTAGTTACAAATATGGATCGAGTTCAATCGGTTATCGGAGTAGATGAATTGGAAGGAAATCATCAGAAAGGCGAATTGATTAATACAGTAAATTTAAATAATTAAAGTAAAATTAACTCAAGTAGAATTCATCAATTAGTTTAGATTTTTTTACAAAAATAACTAATAATCAAAATAATTAAGTTCAGGCAGTTATAAAATACTGTCTGAACTTTTTTTATATGTTAATAGGAGATATTTAACCTAAAATATCCCTTATTAATAGCATTTATCAGTGGTTTTCTTTTTGTGTCATCACCTATTAATGCTACAATAACGATGAAAAACCTAGGGAGGTTACAGTCATGAAAGTGTATTTTGCAGCATCTATTCGTGGAGGTAGGGCGGATATTTCTATTTACAAGCAATTGATTGCTTATTTGTCTGATAACCACGAGGTGTTAACCGAACATATTGGTGACGATAGTATAATTGCCTCTGGGGAAGTTGAACGGACCAATAAAGCCATTCGTGACCGCGATATTCAGTGGATTGAAGAGTGGGATGTTATGGTGGCTGAGACGACTAACCCTAG
The DNA here is from genome assembly GCF_045528525.1 of Ruoffia sp. FAM 26255. Lineage (NCBI taxonomy): Bacteria > Bacillati > Bacillota > Bacilli > Lactobacillales > Aerococcaceae > Ruoffia > Ruoffia sp. FAM 26255. The sequence continues at coordinate 9,245 of NZ_JBGQQX010000009.1, forward strand.
TTTAGGAGTCGGATATGAGTTGGCTTACGCTGAACATATTGGCAAACCAGTTATAATTATACATCGAACAAATCAGAGTCAATTGTCTGCGATGATCGCTGGGACAGATTATTTTGATAGTATTTATTATTACGAAGAGATTGAAGATGCTATTGGAATTCTTGAAGCACAATTAGGGAAGGAAGAATAACAATGATAGACAAAATTGCACGTGACTTTTCATTAGGAGAATTTGAGTCAGCTTATCCCTATCTTTCTGAAGACATAAAGTGGCATGTCGTTGGAGAAAGTACAACGCAAGGTAGAGAGAGAAGCTATCATGGAACGTTGTCAACAGAGTCGGGATTTTTTCGATTCAATTAAGACGGATTTTACCGTGTTTAAGCTCATTGAGAGTGGGAATCAAGTGATTATAACAGGTTCAGTTATCTTTGATAATAATGGTGCTGTGTCGCGAATTGATGCATGTGATCTGTATACTTTTGATGAAGAGAATCAGTTGATTGAGATAGAATCATATTGTGTGTCGATTTAAGAATAGGGTTGATAACAAAGCTACATTGTTATCAATCCTTTTTTATTGGAATTTAAAAACAAACTACTAATAACACTCTAATTATATTCAGAATATCATATGTACTAAATTTGAATATATGATAAAATTAATTTATAAACATTCTTGTTTTATAATTTGAAAAGAGGTGCACGGATGAAAAAATTGTTTCTCGTCTTAAGTAGCATGTTGGTATTATCAAATGTTGTTGGTGTGTATGCACAAGAGGATATTGAAAGTGAAATTGCTCAGAAAGAAGCAGAATTAGAAGAATTACGTAATCAACTTGAAGAAACACAGAGTGATGGCGAAGGTGATCCGGTAGAAGGAACGAATGTAGCGCAATTGGCGAAAAGAGTTGCTGTAGGCAATTCAAATTCAGATGAGCAGATTAGTCAGCTATTAGCACTCTTTGGAATGGAGAGTAATGATCAATCTAACTTAATAAAAATTGATGGTGTTGCTTTAAATGAACTTATCAGTGACGGTTCAAATGAATCAACAGATGTTTACTCAAGTGTAATGGTCGATATGCCAGAAAGTGGTTCGGGAGTTAATGTTGAAATATTAACACCAGAGAACATTACCGTAGTATCTGAATCAGCTTATCAAAATGCAGCAATTACGGCAGGAGCAACGAATGCAGATATAAAAATTGCATCTGTTATCGCAGTAACAGGTGAAGGTGCTTTAGGTGGTGTATATGAAATATTTGATCAAGCTGGTTATAGTTTAGATGCAGAAGATATTCAAACCGCTGAGAACCTTATCCAAATAGAAGAAGTATTATTAAGTGAAACAAATATGTCGGAAAGAGAAGTGTCCCAGTTAGTTACTCGCTACAATTTGGCTATTGTTCATGCAGTAGAAGGTAAGGAAGCATTAACTTTACAAGAAGTTAATGAAATACTTAGCGAAATTCTAGCTGATTACAATTATCAATATAGCGAAAATGTACAATCTTTACTACTAGATCACGGTGTTGCTTTTTCTAAATCATCAGTATCTAAAAACCCTGACACAAGGGCAGCCCTAGAAGAAGCAATGAGACAATACGAATCAATTAACCAAGTTTATAACCATGGTGAAATTCAAGTCGAAATTACCGATATGTATTTAACGGACGAAAGAGTAGATTATGTCACTGAAAATTATGATAATGTATTTACAGTTCATTATTCAGTGACAAATACTGGAGAGACTGAAACTTCCGCGGGATATGATTTTGCGTTATATGTTAACGGTCAAAAAGCAGATGATTACTTTTTAAACGATGATTTTCAGACGATGGTTTCATCCAATCGCCAAGCAGATGTTAAACAGAGCTTTGGATTTAATGGCGCAGCAAATTTAGAGGACATGGAACTAGAACTAATGGATATGAGGGCCTATGGGAAACCGCCGGTTGTAATACCTTTAGATGGAAGCGAGCCATCAACCCCAGAAGATCAAGCAGCTGATGTAGAAAACGGTGTATCTAGTGAATTTGCAGAAAGCGTGGAGAATGAAGAACTTGTAGAAATTCTTCAAGCATTTTATGATTCGGGACTTAATGTTATGGAACCTAAAATTATGACGCGTAATGATTATGGAATTGCGCCATTACTAGCTGAAGAAGCTGTTAGTTTTGGAGCACAATTTGCTGAGTTTGTTTTTGAAAATGAAGATGGAAGTATTGACCAATTCAATTATGGAAGGTTATTTTTAGTGAGAGATGAGAATGATCTTCAAACAATGAAAGCTGTGTATGATGATTTAGGGAAGGAAGCAGCTATGCTATATTCTCATACTTATTCAAAAGGAGATATATTACTTCAAATGGGTGGCGATGTTTCAGATGAAGACTTCGCTTTATATACTGCAGTGATTGATGAGGTAGTGGAATAAAGCAATTAAAGCTTCTAACTTTAATTATGATATATAAAACTATCCCGCTAAATTCATGTTACGTGAATTTAGCGGGATGGTTTTAATTTTATATGTTATTAATCCTTCAAATCACTGATACACCCAATGATTAGGTTCTGTCTCAATTAATTGATTCTCAGGATTATAGAACGCTTCATCTGGTTTATAAATAATTCGTTGACGTTCTTTTTCATAATCTGGATCTGGTAATGGGATGGCTGATAGCAAACTTTGTGTATAAGGATGCTTCGGATGATCATACAAAGTATCAGCGTCCGCGACTTCAACAATTTTTCCTTGGTACATCATACCGATTCGGTCACTAAAGTACTTTACCATTGATAAATCATGGGCAATGAATAAGTAAGTTAAGTTATGTTTGACTTGTAACTCCTCTAGCAAGTTAATAATTTGTGCTTGGATTGAAACGTCTAAAGCAGAAATCGGTTCATCACAGACGATGAAGGTTGGTTCAACGGCTAAGGCCCGAGCAATACCAATTCTTTGACGCTGTCCGCCAGAGAACTCATAAGGATATCGCGTAGCATGGTCTTTGTTTAAACCTACGGCCTCAAGTAATTCATAGACACGTTCAGACCGTTCCTTCTTGTTTCCTACTAGATTGTGTACATCCAAGCCTTCCGCAATAATATCGTTAACCTTCATACGCGGGTTAAGTGATGCGTAGGGGTCTTGGAAGATCATCTGAACTTCTTTATTGAAGGCTAATTTACTTTGAGTGGTTTGTCTTTCGGTCCATGACTTACCATCAAAGATAATATCCCCATCAGTTGGTTGATAAAAATTAACAATGGCACGCCCAATTGTTGATTTACCACTGCCTGATTCACCAACTAAACCAAATGTTTCACCGCGGTAGATATCAAAGCTGACACCGTCGACCGCTTTGACTTCATTACGAGTACCTTCATTATAGTATTGTTTTAACTGTTTAATCTGAACAAGAGGTTGTTTCTTTATTGGCTTGTCTGTCATTGAATCTCCCCTCTCTTTAGTTTCAATTCAAAGTGTTCATGGCGTTTTTGAATGGGTTCCGGCACTGTAATTGCTGGCGCCTTTGGATGCAAGAGCCAAGTTGCAGCGTAATGTCCCTGTCTTACTTCGAATAAGGGTGGTTGTTTAACAAAATCAATGGCCAATGAGTATTCATTCCGAAAGGCAAAAGCATCTCCTTCAGGTGGATTTAATAAGTCCGGAGGTGTTCCAGGTATGGCATACAAGCTTCCTTTTGAATCTGGGGTTGGCATTGAGTTTAATAAGCCCCAAGTATAAGGGTGCTGCGGATGATAGTAAATATCATCGACCGATCCAATTTCAACAATCTTACCTGCATACATTACGGCAACTCGGTCAGCCACATTGGCGACGACACCTAAGTCATGTGTAATAAAGATAATAGTCATTTGTTTCTCTTTTTGAATTTTTTTAAGTAGTTCAATAATTTGAGCTTGAATGGTTACATCGAGTGCTGTGGTGGGTTCATCTGCGATTAATATCTCAGGGTCTCCCGCAAGGGCAATCGCAATAACGATTCTTTGTCTCTGTCCTCCAGAAAACTCATGTGGATATTGCTTCATTCGTTCTTTAGGATTGACTAAACCACATAAATCTAAGAGATTGATCGCTTCATCCACCGCATCTTTACGGCTCATCTTTCTTTTCTTCTCAAGCACTTCCGTAATTTGTCTTCCGATTGAAAGTGTTGGATTCAAAGCGGTCATAGGATCTTGGAAAATCATCGCAATTTGAGTCCCACGAATTGCTTCCATTTGCTTGTTTGTATACTTTAATAAGTCATTATTTTTGAAGATAACCTGGCCACTTTCAATCATCGAATTTTTGCTTAATAGTCCTATAATTGAGCGAGCCGTTACAGTCTTACCTGATCCCGATTCACCAACAATGGCTAAGGTTTCTCCTTGATAAAGATTAAAAGACAAGCCTCTGATTGCTTGTAATTTCCCAGAAAAAGTTTGGAAACTAATGGCTAAGTCTTTTACTGTTAATACTTCTTCTTTCAAAATATCACCTATTCTTTCATTTTCGGATCGAATGCATCTCTTAAACCATCAGCTAAAAGGTTAAATGAAAGCATAATAATCGAAATCACTGCTGCTGGATACCACATGAGATGAGGTAAGAATCGGAAAGTCTTGTAACCGTCATTAATAAGAGTTCCAAGGGATGCGTTAGGCGCTGGAATTCCGATACCAATGAAGCTTAAAAAGGCTTCAAAGAATATTGCTGACGGTAAGGCAAACATGACTTGTACGATAATCAAGCCCATCATATTTGGTAAGATATGTTTGAACATAATCTTAATAGTGGGTTGACCTAACACTTGTGCAGCTAAAACATATTCCTGTTGCTTGAGTCGAATTGTTTGAGCTCGCACAACCCGAGACATCGTAATCCAACTGGTTAAAGCAATGGTAATAATAATCGAAACCAAACCGGGATTCATAACTAAAAGCATGAGTACGACAATAACTAAGTTAGGAACACCTGATAGAATTTCAAGCACTCGTTGCATGAGGTTATCCACGCGTCCGCCCATCCATCCAGAAATCATACCGTATGCAATTCCGAATATTAAGTTTATTAGCGCTGCTGCGAAGGCAACGATTAAGGAAATCCGCGTCCCGAAGATGATGCGAGACAATAGGTCTCGACCTAAACTGTCAGTTCCAAGATAATAATAAACTCCTTCAGGTACACCAGATTGGTCATAACTATCAATTAATGCACCCCCACGGTTTACAGACGTTCCATTGAACCAACTAAACCCTTCTAAACCAGGAATTTTTGGTGGTAGATTTGACCATGCAGGGTTTTGCGCATTTGGATCATGTGGCGCAAAGAAGGGTGCAAACACAGCGATAATGATAATCAAAGAAATAACAAAGAATGATATCATCGCGCCTTTATTCTTTTTGAGACGACGCCAAGAATCTTGGAGGAAGTTTAGTGTAGGAGCGACAATTTCCTCATTTCGATCAGATTCTAATTGAACTTTTGTTGTAAATAGTGAGTCGTCTATATCTTTTGTGTGTTCTACAATTTTTTGATTATAGTTTGTATTAGGAATCTCTGTATGTGACATTTACTTACCTCCTTGTGTAACACGCATCTTAGGATCGATCAATCCGTAAAGAATATCTACAATGAGGATAATGACAACAAGAATAACTGAATACATGATTGTCACACCCATAATAGTTGGATAATCGTTCACTAGAATCGATTTTGTGAACTGTTCTCCAATTCCAGGAATGGAGAAGATGTTCTCAATAACGAGTGATCCAGTCATTAAACTAGCAGTTACCGGTCCTAAGATAGTTAATAAAGGAATAATTGCATTTCTTAACGCGTGTTTACTGATAATATATATTTTTGAAAAACCTTTGGCTTTGGCGAGTTCAATATAATCACTATTAAGCACTTCAATCATCTCCGTACGAATGAACCGGGCAGCTTCAGCCGTCGGTGAGATTGCTAAAGCAATCGTCGGCAGGATGCTCGATAAGAAGCCATCTCGCCAAAAAGCAATCGGTAGCCATTCTAAGACAACAGCAAAGATGAATTGAAGTAATACAGCAAAGACAAAGTTTGGTACAGATCGTCCACCAATAGCGACCGTTGAAGTTAATGTATCAATCCAAGTGTTTTGTTTAACTGCTGCGATAATACCCAGAATGGTTCCCACAGTTGTTCCAAGCACCATCGCTTGGAGTCCTAACTGAATCGAAGGTCCGGCTCTATCTGCAAGAATTTGTGTCACAGGGATATTATTGAACTGGAAGGAAACACCGAAGTCTCCTTTGAGTACATTCCTTATATAATTAAAGTATTGAATATGAATGGGTTCGTTTAATCCATACTTTTCATATAATAAGGCAAGTTGAGTCTCAGTTAATAATTCTTCGTTGGCAAAAGGTGACCCTGGTAAAAATTGCACCAATAAAAAAGTTACAGAAATAATAATAAATAATGTAACTGCCATTAATGCAACTCTTCGTAATATATAACGAAAATATCGTGTCATTCTAAACCTCTTTCTATTATATAACTGTGTCATGAATCGGTATACGATCATGATACAATTTGACAATTGACTACACTAGCAACATCTTAAGAACTAGCGACGTAAGTCCGTTGAACTACTGAGCAGAAATATATACTTGACGTAAATCATAACTTCGACCCAAAGGTAACACTCTCAAGCCTTTTACTTCTGGAGTAAGCCAGAAAGGATTGGCTCTTTGGTAAATCGGAGCTACAGCTGCTTCTTCTTTAATACTTAGTGTTTCAGCTTCAATTAAAGTTTCCCAACGGCCATCTAAGTTATTTACGATGTCATATTTAGCTGAACGAATAAGTTCTTCTCGACAGGTCATCATCAGAGACAAGTAGTTCTAAGTCTATTGTATCAAATTCTAGTTCTTCTTTGGCAGTATTCCAATCCGATTAATTATAAAGTTCTTTATCGAAGACTTGAGAAATCGCACGTCTTAAAGCAATGTTGCCCGTGTTTTCACGAGCTGTATTGAAACCTAAGTAACCAAACTTTGCTTTTGGAAGGGTATGAAGAATATCAATTCCTGTTCACTAGCTTCGAATCAATCAATCCCAGTTCCGATTTCTTTTATCACAGATATGTGAGCTACATCAAGGTATACATTTTCAGCGTCCCAATAATTATCATTTTTGACAAAAGCCCATTCCAAGTTTACACCGATCCAGCCTCTACACAGGCAAGAAGCGAGTCGCTAAAAGTAACTTTAAAAAGTAATCAGCCTGGTACTCAAGAATAATTTCAAGTGTCTTTTCATCCAAAGCCATCACCTCTTTCGATGAAAAAAGTCCCTTCTGTCAGAAATAATCTAACAGAAGGGACGAATTTATCGTGTTACCACCCAGGTTCCGAATTACTTTCACAAGTAATCGCTCAATAAGTATCAATGAATACTTTGCGCGTTATCGGGCGCACCCGTCGATTTAATTTGAATCATTCGAATGCTCCAAGTTCATCTTCATTCACTTTTAACTATCTGTTTTCACCAGCCAGACTCTCTAATAAAGTTAATTAAGTAAATTACTCTTCTCTTCGTCGCATTTCCTCATGGAATATTAATGATATAGTACTAATTATAAAAGCGTTAGTCAATAGTTCTGCTTTTGTTTTTAATTTTATTCAGTTATTTTTAATAAAAGTTGCAATATATATTTGTTCTTTTATAATACATCTTAATTATATTACGAAAAGAAAGAAGGACTATGATGTACTCAACAATACTTGAACGATTTATCCGATACGCTCGGTTTAATACACGAAGTAACCCAGCCAATAAACATATGATCCCTTCATCACCAGAACAAGTCGAATTTGCTTTGAAGCTTGAGAACGAATTGAATTTATTAGGGCTAGAGGAGGTATTCTATGATGAACGTGATGGTTTCGTCACAGCTAAAGTATCTAGCAACCAACCAGACAAAGATATTCCAGCAATTGGTTTTATGGCTCACATAGATACAGCTGACTTCCCATCTGAGAATGTAAACCCACAAGTTCATTACAATTATGATGGGAAAGATGTTGTCTTAAACAAAGAGTTAGATATTGTAATGACCGTCAAAGAATTTCCCAATTTAAAAGATTATGTTGGGGAAACATTAGTGACAACGGATGGAACAACTTTATTAGGAGCGGATTGTAAAGCAGGGATGGCATCAATTGTTGAGGTGATGAAACATCTTATCGAGAATCCTGAGATTCCTCATGGAGATATTTGGGTAGCATTTGGACCGGATGAGGAGATTGGGATTGGTGCAAGTCGCTTCATTGCAGAAAAATGGCCCGTTGAATTTGCTTATACCATTGATGGAGGACGAACTGGGCAACTCGATTATGAAACATTTAATGCGGCGCAAGCGGTTTTAACTTTTACTGGTACGAGTGTTCACCCAGGAGCAGCTAAAGATGTCATGGTAAATCCATTAGCGGAAGCAGCGAAGTTTTACCAAAAAATCCCAGCGAATGAAACTCCTGAAACTACTAGTGGTTATGAAGGATACTATATGTTAGGAGGTCAAACTGGGGACTTAAACTCAGTGACTGCGATTTATAATATTCGCGATCATGACTTTGATAAGTTCGAAGAGCGAAAAGCACAAATCAAGAAATGGGTCGATGAACAAAACGCTACTTATGCTTATCCAAGAATTTCATGTGTGATTACAAATCAATATGCAAATATGGGAAATATAATAAAAAATGATTCAAGATCATTTGATTTAGCGAAGCAAGCTTACGCAGCAATTGGTGTGACACCGAGAATTAACCCTATGCGTGGTGGAACAGACGGGAGTCATCTCGCTTTTAAAGGCATTGCGACACCTAATTTATTTAAAGGGTCTGAGAATTCTCATGGGCAATACGAATTTGTTACCGTGGAAAGAATGAAATTAGCGAGTGATGTCATACTATCTATAATTGAACTCGTCCAAGATCAACCAGTGGTTTATCACATCTAAACAAGAAAAAAGGTCGAACAAAGAGCGCTAAGCTCCTTGTTCGACCTTTTATTGTGGCATGTTATTCAGTGACATAAGTTGTACGTAAGTTAATTGTACGACCAAATGGATAGACTTCAAAGTTTTGAACACGTGGATCTAGTAAGTAAGACGATGAAGCTTGGTAAATTGGTGCAGTAACTGCATCTTCTGCAACACCGATGCGTTCAGCTTCTAGCAATGCTTCACGACGTTGTTGAGGATCAGTTGCGTATTCAACCTGTGCTGCTTCTACGAGAGCATCGTACTCTTCATTTGAATATTCAGCAAAGTTGATTCCGCCATCCGTGCGATATTGTTCAATAAAGTTAATTGCATCTTGGTAATCAGGTGCCCACGTTCCATAGAAGATATCAAATTCTAGATTTCTTTGGAATTCAATACGGTTTTGTAATGGGACACTACGAATTGTTAATGTTAAACCAGGTAAGTTTTCTTGTAATTGAGCTTGTAAATATTCAGCCGTACGACCTGATAGGTCAACATCTGATGTTAATAATTCAAGTTCTAATGAATCCACACCTAACTCATCAAGTCCCGCTTGCCAATCTGCTTGAGCTTGTTCGACATCATAAACTAAGATATCTCCTTGCTCATCACGGAAATCAACCCCGTCTTCACTCACATCAAATCCGACAGGTACTAAACCATTTAATGGTGTTGAACCATCTTGAATAACCGATTCTGCATATAATTCTTTATCGAATGCTTGTGACAAAGCACGACGGATATTCGCGTTACCAGTAGCTTCTCTAGTTGTATTATAACTTAGATATCCAACAGTAGATTTAGGTACGGAGTAGAAAAAGTCACTTCCAGCATATTGTTGTACAAAGTCATCTGTTAAGACAGCATAGTCGAGTTGTTGCGCATCAAATAAATCAGCTCCCGTACCTGTTTCTTTCACTACTTGAACAAGGACATCTTCTAAGTAAACATTATCAGCATCCCAGTAGTTAGGATTTTTCACTAGATTCCATTCGAGGTTTGAACCGTTCCAGTTTTCTAATGTGAAGGGTCCATTACTTACAAGGTTTTCTGACGAAGTAGCATAGCTACTACCCACTTCTTCTACGAAAGCTTTGCTAACTGGTAAGAATCGACTTCCTGTTAGCAGCTTTGGTAAGTAAGGCGCTGGATATTCAAGTGTAATTTCTAGTGTTAAATCATCTAAGGCTACGACGCCCAATTCATCCAGTTCCATGTCACCGTTTCGGATACTTGCAGCATTTTTAAAGATTTCAACCGTCGTTGAAGCAACTGAACCTGAATTAGGATCAACCAAACGTTGGTAACTATACACAAAGTCATGCGCCGTGAGAGGATCTCCATTACTCCAAGTTAATCCATCTCTTAGTGTGAATGTATAAACGAGACCATCATCACTAACATTAACATCCTCAGCTTGACCTAATTCAACTTCACTCCCCGTTGTTACGCGGTACAGCCCTTCATTGATTTGACCGATCATATCTGATGTAGGGACATCATTGTATAATGCACTATCTAAAGTCGATAATTCTCCATTAGTTGCGATACTTAATGTTTGTTCAACAGAAGGATCCACCTCTGGTGCATCTTGAGCAGAAACAGGAACACTAGAAAACACGCTACCTAAGGCCAAAGCACTAACAAAAAGAGATACAACTTTCCTTTTTAATTTCATTCTCAACACTCATCCTTTTCTAAATAATATTTCTTTCAATTTAGCACTTTCTAATAATATGTCAATGATAAAGATTACAATTAATAAATAATTAGAAGAATGATAAAAAAATAAGTTTGAGGAATTTTTAACATTTTCCCAAAATAGGGGTGACACTTTTTCTAAAAAATGCGTTTATAGGGGTGTAAGTAGTTTTACTTACAAACAAAAACGAGGAGGGGTACGATGAACAAAGAATTCCTATCAGCAAGCTTAAAGCTTACTGCGATTAATCCGGTGACGGAGAAGAAGACAACGGTGACGTTGAATGATTTAACTCAGGATGCGCCAGTAGAGGATGTTGAGGCTGTTCGCAATGCACTGCAAAGTGTGATTGAGGAGCCAATCTCAACGGTAGAAGCGGTTCACACATTCGCGTTTGCGTAAATAGTGTCAGATAAAGATGCTTAAGTGAAAAGAAGGGTGGTATACACAATGGAAGAAACAAATAATTTAGAATTGTTATTCAAAGACGAAGCAGGATCAAACAAAAAGGTCACACTTCGTAACCCTAAGTTGGGCCTAACAGCACAAGAGGCTCAAGCAGCATTGGACGCAATTGCTGGCGCTGAAATCTTTGTTAATGAGAATGGTGATGCTTACGCGCAAGCAGTAGGAGCTCGCTACGTTCGTCGTACGGTTGAAGACATTTACGCTGCTTAATCGCAGCGCACCCCCAACGCCTCGCTATAGTTATTAGCGGGGCTTATTTTTTTGCGAAAAAGGAGGAAAAGGCATGTCTGTGATTGAATTAGGTAGTTTGGCTGGGGCAATGATTACGGTAATAACGCTCATCTCCAAGATGATTCGTTTAATTACTTCGATTCAAAATCTAATTAACCGCCTAGATACGATGCAAACAGAGCTGGAAGCGAATAAACATGGTTTAAGTGATTTAACCCAACGGGTCAATAACCATGATATGAAGCTTCATACCTTAGAGATGGAACAGATATCGTTGTCGAATCAAGTAAAGGAGCTGACCTCTTATGCGTTTAACTAATCGAACGTATGATTTACTGAAGTGGTTTGTCTTAGTGGTTTTACCAGCTGTGGCGGTACTTTTCCAAGGTTTGGGAGAGTTGTATAGCTATGCGGATGTGGAAATACTCGTTTCGACCATTAACTTATTCGCCGTTTTTCTCGGGACGATCTTACAAATTTCAAGTAAATATTACAATGGAGGTGACGGGAATGGCCACAGTGCAGTCGTTGCTTAAAGTCGCACAAAGTTATATTGGTGTGAGTGAGGGGACGAACACCTTCAATAATTTAATTGCAGCCTATAATTCAATACGCCCCATCCCGATGGGGTATCAGGTCAAGTTGACTGATGATTGGTGTGACGTGTTTGTAACGGTTGTTTCCGATCAGGCTGGGATGAGTGATTTGATTGGGCGAGAGTGTGGTGTCCAACGTCATATCAACATCTTCAAAGCGAAAGGGATTTGGTTAGGAAGACAGTTTCCTAAAGCGGGTGACATTATTACTTTTGATTGGGATGGGAATGGTTGGGCTGATCACATTGGGTTTGTGGAGTCGGTTGAGCATAACCAAGTGAAGACCATTGAAGGCAATAGCCAAGCCAAAGTGAAGCGGAATACTTTTCAATGGAATGATAAGCGCATTATGGGCTACGCTAGACCGAAGTATCAAGTGGTCGGTGAAGTGAAGAAGACCATTGATGAGTTGGTTCAAGAAGTTATCGCAGGAAAATGGGGTGTCGGCCAAGCAAGAATGGCTCAACTCGCTGCTGCGGGTTATGACTTTAACCATGTGCAGAGTAAGGTCAATCAAATCTTTGTAGATAAAATTCAGACGCCGACTGTAGTTGTGTCAGAAGCTGCTCTAATATATCAAGATGCTCAGTTATCGAAGGCACATCTAGATAAGTTACTCGCCTTATCAAAGCAGTATCAAATTTTACCCAGTCTACTTATTGTTATGTTGCATTTTGAAGGGGTTTGGGGTCAGTCCAATGTCGCAAAATTAGATCAAAATTGGGGCGGGATGACCTGGTCAGTCAACTATATTGGCAATCCTGATATTAAGAAAACGAAGGGCAGTCCACGTCCTAAGAGCGAAGGTGGTTACTATCTTCGCTATGCATCGGAGGAGGATTTCTTTGAAGACTGGATATATTTACTGCGACCCGGTGGGATATATAAAGTGAGTGGCCAGAGGAATTTCAAGGATGCAGTCAAAGGCTTATTTCAGGTTGGTGGATCTAAGTACGACTATGCTGCTTTAGGATACACGAAGTACTTAGAACGCATGGAAGCAAGAAGAGTTGGGATAGATAAAGCCAATCCGGGCGTCTTGAAGAAGCTAGATGCAGACTGGTTTGCTGGAAGTGAAGGAAATGAGAAAGTGATTGTATCGACCGATGCGACCACTTGGCAGACCGGTGAGCGGATAGCGACTTGGGTCAAAGGCAAGGCTTTTGATGTATTAGAAACGAAAGAAGTAATGCAAAAAGCTTTTCTATTAGCGGATAATGGGACCGTGTTAGGTTGGCTATTAGAGTCAGATGTGTTGAGTGCTTAATTGAAATAGGAAGAACTTCTCGCGATTGCGGGAAGTTTTTTTATTTAAGATAATTTCGCATTTAAATGAAATTTAATTGATGGGACAAGGATCGTTTTTTGCTTGTGAGTGTCTTATTTCTATGAATCATGAGAATGTTGGGACAATAAAATTGTAAGCGGTTTGATAAAGCATATAATGAGTTTAGAGAATCATTTCAATGATTTCAAGAAGTCACAAGTTTTAAGGAATTTGACGACTAAAGAGGGGGCGGAGTAGATGGGTATATCACATAAGCTACTAAGAAAAGCATTGATGCCGATGGATTTAGTAATGATGGATCATCGGAGGAAACAGCCGGTCAAAAGTTCTAGTAGATTAAGCTCGTTATTGAAAGGTTTCATAAGAACACGGTAAGCTAAGTTAAATTAGTTTCTGTGTTCTTTTTGCATTTAATTTATTAAAGCGCTTCCTAACATGCTATAATAAAACTATATAATATATTTATACTAAAACACATAATAGACAGTAGCAATGATTAAGAGATTGATGAAATTGATATTGGCATTTATTTTTTAATTTTTGCGGGAGAAGTTGGGCATACTCAGTCACTTGAAGAGCAGCGAGAAGAAGCAATTCGACTTTATAAGGAAGGTACATAGAATTATACATTTGAGTAAGTTGAGGCATATGTGAGTAAACAAGAAGCAGAGGCCCTAGCAACAATAACAGTGAAATCTTATAAGAGTTATGATTACGGAATAGCTGGAGATCAATCTCACCGACAATTAGAGACTTAAATGAGAATGGTCTGAATATGTATGGGATGGAATTAGGTATTTACCAGTATCGTCCAATAGCACCGAACATGTGTCAGGCTACTTAACGCTTGAAAGATATTTTGTGGATCAAGGATATGTCGAAGGTTATACTTACCCGAATGCTGAAGTGAAAGTAACACATGTAAATGGTTATGCTACAACTATGGAAAATGCCGTAGCTGATAGTAATGGGTATTTTCATGTGGAGGGTTTTAGGCATCAAAATAATTTAACAACAACTGTGATAACAGTCACACATCCTGAAACAGGCGAGGAGATTTTAGTAGCACCATATCCTTGGACAGAGTGGGAACTTGAGAATGCAGAGTGGTAATGAGTAGAGTTCAATTATAGAAAGGAAGCAATATAACATGGACGTAAGGAAAGAAGCACTTAGATTAAGCGAGGAACTAGGCGGGAAGATTGAGGTTAATCCTAAAGTATCCATTACAAATATGGAAGAATTATCCGTAGCATATACACCAGGTGTGGCTGCGGTTAGTTCGGCGATTGCGGAGAATAAAGAAGATGTCTATAAATATACAACGAAACGTAATTTAGTCGCGGTTGTCACTGATGGATCAGCTGTATTAGGACTAGGAAATATCGGACCTGAAGCTGCGATTCCAGTGATGGAAGGGAAAGCTGCTTTATTCAAAGCTTTTGCCGATGTGGATGCTGTGCCTATTTCATTAGATACGCAAGATGTTGAAGAAATTATCTCGCATGTTAAAGCAATTGCCCCTTCATTTGGTGGAATTAACTTAGAAGATATTTCTGCACCGCGTTGTTTTGAAATTGAAAGACGCTTGAAAGAAGAACTAGATATTCCAGTTTTCCACGACGACCAACATGGGACAGCGATTGTCGTATTAGGTGCTTTATATAATGCATTAAAAGTTGCTGATAAGAAAATCGAATCAGCAAAAATCATTATCAATGGTGGTGGATCTGCCGGAACGGCAATTGCTAAGAAAATGTTAGCCGCAGGTGCTAAAAATGTTATCGTCTGTGATATCGATGGTATGATTGCTGAAGATGATCCTGCTTTAGATGAGCGGCACAAGGACTTAGCTAGTTTAACAAATCCTGATAACTTGAAAGGGGATTTACAAGAAGCTGTGAAAGATGCGGATGTTTTCATTGGTGTGTCAGCGCCAGGTGTATTGAAGAAAGAATGGATTGCAACAATGAGTGAAAAGCCAATTATCTTCGCGATGGCGAACCCAACACCAGAAATTATGCCGGATGAAGCGAAGGAAGGTGGCGCATTTATCGTCGCAACGGGGCGTAGCGATTTCCCTAACCAAATTAATAACGTTCTAGCTTTCCCTGGTATTTTCCGTGGAGCTTTAGATGCACGCGCAAGTGACATTACAGATGAAATGCAAATCGCGTCAGCTCAAGGAATTGCGAGTGTGATTCCAGAATCAGAGTTAAGTATGGATAATATTATTCCAGATGCCTTTAACCCTAAAGTAGCAGAAGTCGTTGCGGACAGTGTTCGTAATGCTACAAAATAATATTTAATATTAAAACTAATAGATCTCGTGAAGGTTCATTGGTTTTTTTAGCCTTTTGCTTCTGTATAAGCTATTATCAAATGTAGAGATAATTACATCAAGTAAGGGAGGGTGGAAGATGAAGCGAGTGACGATAGATAATGTATCCATTGGTCAAGGGAGACCTAAAATAATTGTACCGATTATTGGTAAAACTCGTGCGGAGATTATTAAAGCTGCAAAAGAGGCAGGTGAGTCATCAGGTGATTTAGTGGAATGGCGCATTGATTTTTATGAAGATGTGGAAAAATCGGGCGCAGTGAGCGAACTTTCTAAAGTTGTCAAACAACTGGTGAATAAGTCGTTGTTAATTACCTTCCGTACTTTTGAAGAAGGTGGGGAACGCGAGCTATCCTATGAGCAATATGTTGCCCTTTATCAAGAAATTATTAATGAAGGACACGTTGATTTATTAGATATTGAGTTATTTATCCCAGAAGAAAAGTTAGACGGTCTTATTCAAGAGTGTCGCAGTCAAGGGATTTATGTGGTGCTATGTAATCATGACTTTGAACGAACACCTCCAGAGGAAGAGATTATTCGTCGTCTTGAGTTGATGGAGAGTAAAGGGGCAGATATTTGCAAGATAGCTGTTATGCCACAAACGCCAGAAGATGTATTAACACTTTTGAAAGCAACGCATCGACGTCAACAATTTTCCAAAGTACCTTTAATAACAATGTCTATGGGTAATTTAGGAATGGTTAGTCGCCTTGCTGGCGAAGCATTTGGCTCTGCAGCAACTTTCGGTTCTTTAGGAAAAGCATCTGCTCCCGGTCAAATGGCTGTTGAAGATTTAGCAGTCGCTTTAAAGAATTTGAGTTTATAAAAAGAAGGGAGCATAGATTGCTCCCCTTCTTTAATGCTTATTCAAATGGTAGTTTGTAATCTGTCCAGCCTAATTCATCACGAATAGTAATCATTTCTTGTTGCACCCCTTCATTTAGAGGGAGACCGGTATCTTTGCGTTCTAACCACACGAGGTGTTCTTTTTCACCGGCAGTATAAATGCGTTCTTCGCCTGGCGCCACTTCTGAATTTCTTAAAGCTCTTAAGATATCTCCGGCTGTCTTCTTGAAGCTGTCTAAACCAACGAAAGCTTCGGTATCAATAGCAATAAAGAAATGTCCTAGATGGAACTTCTGTTTCTCGCCATTTTCCCCAATACCTGATAACATATGCAAGAAGTTTCCTTGTTGTAGGGCAGCTGATAGTACTTCTACAAAAGTTGCATAACCATAACCTTTATATCCAGCGAGTTCTTCACCGATACCCCCAAGTGGTGCTAGCGCTGCTTGACCATTAACTAACGCTTCTAGAATTTCAGGCGAGTCAGTCATTGCTTTTCCGTCACGACCAATCACCATTCCTGCAGGTGTATCTTGACCAATACGTGCGTAATATTCAATCTTTCCGCGTTGACTAATTGAAGTCGCACAGTCTAATGAAAATGGAAAATCCTCATCGGTTGGGAAACCGAGTGTGAGTGGGTTTGTACCTAACATATTCTCAACTCCAAAAGTAGGCGCAATCGAAGGGCGCGCATTCGTCCCGGTCATGCCGATGCAACCTGCTTTTGCAGCCATATCTGTGTAATAACCCGCAATTCCGTAGTGAGTTGAGTTTCGAACCGCAACCATACCCATTCCGAACTCTTTCGCTTTATCGATCGCCATCTGCATGGCTTTATATCCAATGACTTGTCCCATCCCATCATGTCCGTCCACAACTGCTGTTGTCGGTGTTTCACGAACAACTTCAAAATTCGTCTCCGGATGTTGAATACCTGCCTTAATTCGATCAAGATAAATTGGTTTAAAGCGGTTTACCCCATGTGATTCAATCCCTTTGCGGTCAGACGCAAGTAGCACATCTGTACAAATATCCGCATCTTCTTCTGGAATCCCATAAGCCATAAAGACATCTTTGACAAACTTTGTTACCCAATCCCATTCAACAGTAAAAGTTTGACCCATTTTCTATTCCTCCTAGTAATTTTAACTGGCTTTGTAAGCGTTTCCTGGCACTTTAAAATTAGCATATTCAGGTTTAAATAACAAGGAATTTATAAAAAGTATTTATAAAAGGTGCAAAAAAATTATAAATGTAGAAACAGAGGATACGCCAGCTCCCTCACCTGAGCTAGCGAATGCAAGAGAACTTCGCCAGCTCGCCCACCTGAGCTAGCGAATCCAAGACAACTTCGCCAGTTCGCGCATCTGAGCTAGCGAATCCAGGCCAACTCCACCAGCTCGTCCACCCGAGCTGGTGAATCACCGCAGCTTCCCGACCCAACCCCCGAAAAGCACAACAAAAGCGACAAAGTATCAAGATAATAAGATACTTTGTCGCTTATATTTTTTATGAGAAGATGAGCTACATTAAAGTGACATTTAAAAGGATGAGGTGTGTCGAATATATTCATAAATGCGGACTTGCGAATTGCTTTCTTGCATTTTCACTCTGAAGATAAAGTAATGATTTTTATTATCTTTTGCTTTCATTGCGGGGAGCTTAAAGTAATTGGTTTGTGACTCATTCATAGTAAAAAGAATGTCATCGACCATAAATGTTAAAGGGACGACCAAATTTGAATAAGCATTAAAATCTTGTTCAAATCGCATAAAATTCTCACTAAAATAATCGAATTGAACACTACTATTCTGTATGTTTCTAGAATCCATCGTCCAATTCCTCCTCTAATTTGATTGATATGATGTGTTTAATAGATATAAAGTAGTGGGCATTCTCACTTTGTATACCAACTTGATCTGCTTGTACGGAATCGATTTTCCCGCGTATTTCTTTAGACTTTTCGTCCTGTATGATTTGAAAAATACCAGATAGCTTTTGCAAGTATAATTGGTTGAGTAAGAGAAGTTTCTCTCCTAAAGGGAGCGATTGGCTAAAATCAATCGTCTCGGCTTCAGTTGTGAGCGCGGTGGTGTGTTCTGATAGGAAAAAGCCCATCCATTTAGCCATCTTCCGGTCTTGGTAATTCCGAGCAGAACGGTAAGGAAGATAGCTTCGATCAACTGTCATGCTAACCCATCCAAGCCACCAGCGCCACCTGCCGCATGGCCACCGATAAGTTGACTACGCGCTTTACTTCTGGAGTTTTCTTTAAGTACAGTTGCACGTTGCACGGACAAGAAGCCAAATCGTTCACGAACATCATCAATTGTTTTTTCAAGGGTTTCTTCTTTCTCAACTTGTTCAAAATTATCAAATAAAGATATAAAAGCATATTTCTCATCAACAAAATTATTATAGCGAACAGCGATATTTCGAACGGCACCGCCATTATATTTTGAACGAAAAAGACTGATGACATGACCGATGAGCACTTTTGTATTTTGAGTGGGGTCGACTTTTCTTTGAACATGAATGGATGATCGTTCAGCAGTGTGAGAGAAGCCAATAGATATTGCCACACTGGTTGTCTTTTTATGAGCTTTACGCAAACGGATAGCTACTTGCTCAGCCATTTCGCTTAAGACGAGTTCGATGTCGGATTGCTTATAGTAATCCTTGTGCAGAACTTGCGAGTTACCTAAACCTGTGGATTTGGCTTTATAAGGGTAACGCACATCACTTTCATCCACTCCATTAGCATGAAACCAGAGTTGCAGACCAATAACGCCAAACTCTTGTTTGAGTAGTTCAGGGTTACTGTTAGCTAAATCTCTAATAGAGTAAATTTTCATTCGTTCAAGACGAATGGCTGTTCGCCGTCCGATTCCCCAAAAGTCAGTGAGTTTTTTAATGTTCCAGACTTTCGTTTCAACATCTTCATAAGACCAATTAGCACGCATGTTTGGTGTATATTTTGCTTCATTATCTAGTGCTAATTTAGCAAGAAGTGGGTTCGCATTACTCATACCGACTGTTGAAAAAACACCGGTTGCTTTCCAGATTTCTCGTTGAATCTGTTCAGAAATCCCATCGAGTTTAGCACGGCGAGAGATATTTTTTTGCTTAGTAAAATAATCTAGCGAACGTGTTAGATCAATGAAACTTTCATCAATAGAGTAGGGCAGAATTTCCTCCTTAGGGGCATAATTTTGAAGAATGTCATGAATAATCATATTTTTCTCAATATATAAGCTCATTCTTGGAGGAACGATGAGTGTTTTTCGTGCCCAACTCTCAATAAAGCGAACATATTCTCGATTTGTGGGTAAATTTTGACGTTTGGCAACATAGTAATTGAATCGCCGAGTCTGAATATTAAAGGGTAAATCATAGCTTCTCCCCACATTCTCCTTACCGAAAACTTTCTTAAACGTTGGTGAAGAGGCGAGAATCAAACCGTTTGCATTATCGGCTCGACTCATCACACATAAAGAAGTATAGAGGGGGTGGAGGCCACGTTCCACGCACTCAACGCTGGCATAAAAGGATTTCATATCAATGAAAGCTATGTCAGATTTAGGCTCTTTATCATACTGAATGTTTCCCATTATAATCCTCCTTTTGATAAAACCTTGAGTCCATTATACGAACAAACGTTCGTATAAGCAAGTGGAATATTTTAAAAACTGTGACTTGACGAGAGGTAAGAAGTGTATATACTGATATGGAGATTAAGATTATAAGGAAGGGGTTATTCAATGGAATATGTTGCATTTGACTTTGAAACAGCCAACGGTCAGCGCTGGTCAGCTTGTTCACTTGGGGCAGTAAAAGTTGTCGACGGAATTATGGTTAAGCATTTTTACGAATTAATTGATCCACTGACTTCTTTTGCACCGAACAATATTCGTATTCACGGAATAACACCCGAACAAGTTCAAGGAAAACCAGCATATGATGAAGTGATTGGGCGATTTCAAGAATTTGTAGGAGAAGCACCAGTTGTGAGTCATACTCAATTTGACCGAGGTGTGATTCGATCAGCCAATGAAAAATTCAGTCTCCCAGAGTTAGGTATGAATTATTTTGACTCTTGTCAGCTGGCCCGTAATTTATGGCGCGGAAAGCTCTCAAGTTTTAGTTTGAAATCATTATGCCAGCAAATAAAATTTGAATTTAATCATCATAATGCTCTAGAAGATGCGCGAGCCGCTGCTTATGTCATCCACGCTTTAACGATGTACTCGAAGACGCAGACTGTTGAGGATTTGTTGAAAGTAGGAAATGTGAAGCAGTTTTATAGATTGTAGAAACGAAAACCCAACCTCCCGCCATCCATACCCGGCTGGCCATTTTTTTCCGAATTCACCCTAAAAATATCTGATGATTTATGATATGTTTATTATAGCGAAAAGAGAGCGTGACTCTCTTTTTTTATTGGGCGGATGATAAAATTTGGTCCTTTAGCCCTATGAAGTTTAGCTATAAATATAATACTGTAAAGTTAATAAAAGACGATTTGTTTCAATCAGAGAGGGTAGGTTTTATGGATATGGCACCACTGTCAAAAGATATTATGTTTTTCAAAAGAAATAAGCAAGTGTTAAAGTGGGGAGCCATTGTCGGAGCGGTGATTACGTTCATCATATTTGCCTATTTTTTCAAAATTGATTTATTTAATCATCCAGAAATTCTTCAAGAAAGACTCGAGAGAACTGGGGCATTCGCACCAATTGTCTTTTTCCTTCTATCTATCATCAATACCGTGTATCCAATCGTTCCCGGCGGGCTCGGGAGTGTGATTGCTTATGCCGCATTTGGGCCACTACTGGGCTTTATTTTGGCGTTTTCAGCGAATTTTCTCGGGTCATTGATATTATTTTGGTTGGCGAAACGCTTCGGGCAGCCAATTTTATATGCTTTTTTAGATGAAAAATTAGTTGAAAAAGGTTTGAGTTATTTAGATAGAGGTTATTACATTGAGTGGATACTTGCGGTGGTGCTTGTAGTACCAGGATTGCCGGATGAGTTATTCATCATGATCAGTGGCTTAAGTGATTTGACTTACAAGCGAATGGTCATCATCCAATTGATATTTAAACCGGTCACGATGTTTTTATTTATGGCCGGGGTGCACAATTTCTTAGGTTTACTCTCAAATTTATTCTCATAAAAGAAGCCAGGCGAGTGCCTGGCTTTTTATGTACGTGAAATTATTTGATGTACAGCGTCAAATTGTTCAATTGAAAAACGTAAACTGATAATCTCCTTTTCAAAAGACAAATCAACAGTAAAATAATCATCCTCTTTTTCAATCTGACTCCCGATAACGTCGGTTAAAGCTTTACTTTTAGGAATCAAACCGGCGATGCCTCTTTTATTAGACTTATAATAGATAAAATCTTTTGAAAGGCCTGACGTAAAAGGAATCGCAACAAAATTAATAGCGATTAAAATAAGTAAGCCGTATTGAATAAAAGTCTCACCAAATTCGAATCCAACCTCTAGAAATACAATCGCAATAATCACAGGCGTTGCATAAAATAATCGCTGATGATTCTCGCGAATTTGTATCTGGCGAAAAGCATTGAATTGATGAAAAAGGGTGTAGCCCAAGAGGGCGATTAAAATTAAAATAATGATCGTTAACATGGAAAAGCAAACAACTCCTTTGTTTAGATATTATAACAGAAAATATATAGAAGCTGAGCAAGGTTAAGAAAAATGATCAGGCAAACTAATTTCAATCCCAAGAACACCATAGTGCGCTTGTTGCTCTAATGAATAATGAGCTTCCATATCTTCTGGAGAAGCAGCCTCCACATTATTAGAAGTATAGCCACATTTTAGTAAAGGAAGAGCCTGATATAGTTCCACGAAAGAAGGGAACGGATGTAAAGCAATTACATCCTCCTGAATTGTTTGTGTTAAATCATTTAAGTGCTCAAATACAACTTGAGCACCAACTTGAACTTAGCGACGCTTTTCATCATTTAGACGGAGTTCAATCGTTTTTTGTCCCTGTTTAATCATATCAAAAGGTTCTGAGTTTAATTTCATCTTATATATGGTCATGATTATTCATCTCACTGTATTTAGAATGGATATCAAAGCCGTGGTCTAAAGGCCCAGACCCTTTACCTAAATCAAGTCCTGCTCTTAATGCATCCGTTAAATAGGCTTTTGAGCGTTCAATAGAAGTAATTAAATCAAAATCTTTCGCTAAGTTAGAGGCGATAGCACTTGCTAGAGTACAACCTGTTCCATGGGCATTTGGATTATCCACGCGTTCGCTCTCGAACCAATGAACCTTTCCTTCATGATATAGAACATCATTGGCATCCGTTTGACGGTGTCCACCTTTACAAAGGACAGCACAATGATAAGTATCGCCAATATGTTTTGCAGCTGCGACCATGTCGTCATGGGTTTTAATTTTAAGGCCAGATAATGCTTCAGCTTCCGCGATATTTGGTGTGAGAACAGTCGCGATAGGGAGTAATTCTTGTTTCAACGTCTCGGTAGCGTCGGATTCCATCAAAGTAGAACCACTGGTTGCCACCATGACAGGATCTACTACGACTAAAGGCACGTCGTACTCATTTAATTTATCCGCAATGACTTTAATTAACGGCGCACTTGAGACCATTCCAATTTTAACCGCATCGGGGTAAATATCTGTGAACACAGCATCAAGCTGGGCAGCTAAAAATTCGGGCGTTGATTCTAAGACATCAGTGACACCTAAAGTATTTTGAGCAGTTAAAGCAGTAATCGCACTCATGCCATAAACCCCATGACTAATCATCGTCTTTAAGTCTGCTTGAATGCCAGCGCCTCCACTCGAATCGCTTCCGGCAATGGTTAATACAGTTTTCATACATGTTACCTCCTTAAAGTAAGTTTGAAACTGCTTCTTTTAAATTGTGTGCCGCTTCTTGAATATCATCTTGAGCAAAAATCGCACTGATGGCGACAATACCTGCAATATCAGTATCTTGTAACTGAGAAACATTCGATAATGTAACGCCACCAATAGCAACAACGGGAATGTTTACTGATTGACAAATGGCTTTAAGTGTTTCAATTGAAACGGGCTCAGTATCAGTCTTTGTTTGAGTGGGAAACATAGCTCCAACGCCGATGTAATCAGCACCATGCTCTTGAGCGGCTAAAGCATGTTCAACCGTTCGGCAAGATACACCGAGTAACTTATTTGGGCCTAATTTTTCGCGGACTTGACTGGCTTGCATATCGTTTTGACCTACGTGAACGCCATCAGCATCAGCTTCAAGGGCAATATCCACGCGATCATTGATAATTAATGGGACATTGTAAGACTGACATAAAGGTTTTAATCGTTTAGCTTGTTCAAGAAACTCTGCTTCAGAAAGAGTCTTTTCTCGAAGCTGTAAAATCGTTGCGCCCCCCTCGAGAGCTTCTTTGACATGGTCTTCTAAGGTAGCACCATTTAACCAAGTTCGGTCTGTAATGGCATATAAGGTGAGTTGTTCAGGTTTAATTGACATGTTTACGGCCTCCTGATTCGTGAATCGTCACGGTATGTTGAATTTTGGTAATTTGTTCAATTTGACTAGCATAATCGAAGAGTTGTCTGTGTGCTTGACCCAAACCTGCGGAACTTTCTTTAACCAGTTTACCTATG
Source organism: Ruoffia sp. FAM 26255 (assembly GCF_045528525.1). NCBI lineage: Bacteria > Bacillati > Bacillota > Bacilli > Lactobacillales > Aerococcaceae > Ruoffia > Ruoffia sp. FAM 26255. The sequence goes on from NZ_JBGQQX010000009.1 coordinate 33,435, forward strand.
ACTTTCCAACTATAGGAAGCGCTAAGCGCAGCTGTTAGCGGGTCAGTCACATCGGATAGAGCGCCACATAGGACAGAAAGCATATCACCTGTTCCGGTAACTTTGGTGAGAATTGAGCTACCTCCTTCGATTAAGTAAGAGTGAGTACCGTTGGTAACAAAGTCATCTTTTCCAGTCATCAAGACAACACAATCCAACTGTTGGGCTAAGACGACGGCATCTGATTGTCCATCATCAGAATGGGATTGAGCGAAACTATCAACGCCTCGTGCTTGGCTTTTAGACCCTAACAAACTTTGGACTTCTCCAACATTGGCTCTAATAATGGTTGGTTGAACTTCTTTTAAAAGTTGTGTGACTTTTTCTTTTCGATAAAGGCTCGCCCCAATGCCGACGGGATCGACAATCACAGGATGGGCATATTTATTTGCATATACGCCGGCTTTGGTACAAGTAGCGTATTTTGAATCATTGGGTGTGCCTAAGTTTAAAACTGTTGCTTGACTAATTCGGGTAATATCTTCCATCTCTTGGATGGCGCTCGCCATGATTGGGCTTGCCCCCACAGCAAGGAGTAAGTTAGCACAGTCATTGGCACTAACTAGATTACTAATCGTATGCACAAGTGGATGGGCTTCTCGAACTTTTCCCCATAAATGATTAATCTCTATCATTTGATCGGTCACTTCTTTCTAGCCAGGTGAGGCGATTATTTCGTTTAAGTATGTTAATAATTCCAACGGCAATGATTGTTCCAGTAATCGTGGAAATAAGAAAAGGAATTACGTAAGCGTAAAAGGCTAGCGTTCCAACACTTTCTCCTAAAAATAAAATAGCGAGTGGCCATGCGACAAGTCCACCTAGAATTCCGGTTCCAATTATTTCACCTAGGCTAGTGAGGAAAAGACTTTTTGTTTTAGCAAAGATTAGGCCACATAAAAAGGCACCAATCATACTTCCAGGAAAGGCCATAATAGTACCTAGACCGAATAAATTCCGTAATAGACTGGCGATAAAAGCGACAGCAACGCCATAACTAGGACCTAAAAGCACAGCGCAGATGATGTTAATAATATGTTGAACGGGTGCCGCTCGCGAGCCTAGAATTGGGAAAGAAAGCAAACTTCCAACTACGGCTAATCCAGAAAGAATACCAGCTAAGACAAGTTTTTGGGTTCTCGATGATTTCATGTTCTCACTCCTCTAATTTCATTTTAAATAGACAAAAAGGCAGAGATATCCAGTATAGGTCATCTCCGCCAGTAGCTTTTAAGGCAAATTATGATCCCTACACTGCAAGCAGCCAGGTTCAGCGGGTCGAATGTCACATTCCTCTCAGCTCTACTTTCAAAAGCTCCCCGTATTTTTAATGATGTAATCTATGAAATATTGTACAACAGTGTTAGGTAGGTTGCAAACGTATGCAATCGGAAAGCCTATTAGAATAAGGTCAATTATTACAATCAAATGTACATGCAAGTGTTATGTTACAGACAAAATACAGTTCATTTAAAAGGAAGAAATGTCATTGGCTTCCAGATTTTACTATGCTAAAGTAGTTCATGTCAGAAAAATAAATTAAAAAAAGGTGAACTTATATATGAACTTTAAAAAGAAATTATGGCTTGGATCATCAATCTTAGCATTGATGTCACATGGCCCAATCGCAATGGCGATTGATTCAGATACTACATGGCAAGCTCGCCAATTAGAAGATGTGCTTGAAGAAATCGTTGTGACTGAAGAGAATGAATTATCTTATACAGTAAAATACGGAGATACTTTAAGTGTCATCTCTGAAGCGATGAATATTGAATTACGTTATTTAGCGGAAATTAATAACATTGAAAATGTTGACTTAATCTTTCCTGAGACAGTTTTAACTGCTCAATATGATGCGAATGACCGCGCAAGCAACTTAACAGTTGATGCACCAAATGGAGATACTTTAGAAGTAAGTATTCCAGTCAACTTATCAGATATTCCAGAAGTAGAAGAAGTTGCTCCAGAAGCAATGCCTGAACCTGAAACAGAAACGGAAGTTGTTGAAGAAGCACCTGTTGAAGAAGTAGTTGTTCCTGAAGAGACAGTTACAGAAACAGAAACGGAATCATCAGCAGGTGGTGCTGCACCATCAAATACAATTATTGAAGAAGTTCCAGCATGGGTAGAAGAAGAGCCAGCGGTAGAAGCGCTGGTTGAAGAAGCACCTGTTGAAACAGAAGTTGTTGAAGAAGCTCCAGTTGTCGAAGCAGCCGCTTATACAGAAGCACCAGCGACAGAAGTTCCAGCTGAAACGGCACCTGTTTACGAAGAACCTGTTTACGGAGAAGTACCAGTAGAAGAAGCTCCAATTGAGGAAGCGCCTATCGAAGCGGCTCCTGTAGAGGAAGTCCCAGTTGAGGCACCGGTTTATGAAGAGCCAACTTACGAAACTGATTTAACTGTTGACGAAAACAGTCAAGCTTGGGAACCAGTTGAAGAAGAAACACCAGTAGTTGACGAACCAGTATACGAAGAACCTGAAGAACCAGTCTATGAAGAGCCTGTTTACGAGGAACCAGTATACGAAGAACCAGTATACGAAGAACCTGTTTATGAAGAACCAGCAACAGACCCAGCAGCTAACCCTGAAAACGCTGGCTTACAACCACATGCAGCAGCTTATAAAGAAGAAGTTGCAGCAATCTATGGTATCGACTCATTCAGCCTTTACCGTCCAGGTGACGCACAAGATCACGGTGCAGGATTAGCCGTTGACTTTATGGTACCTGTTGGATCTCAAGTGGGAGATGACATTGCTAATTACTCAATCAATAGTATGGCAGAAAATGATATCTCATACGTTATTTGGGAACAACAAATTTATGGAGATTGGAACCAACAATGGACAGCGATGGAAGACCGTGGAAGTATCACTGCCAACCATTATGACCATGTTCACGTTTCATTCAACCCAGCATACTAAGAATAAACTAAAGCTAGAGTGATATATTCACTTTAGCTTTTTTGTTGTCTAAAATCATTTAATTCACATTTTATTCTATTTAAGCTAATATGATAACTACAAAGATGATTGAAGGAGAATTATATGAAGATAAATGAAAATCAATCAAAAGGGCAAATATTAAAGCAATTATTCTTATCAACCTTAATGTTAAGTGGCTTTACCTTTGGGGGTGGCTATGTCATTATCACTCTAATGAAAAAAACGTTTGTAGATGATTATGGCTGGATCGATGAAGATGAGATGTTAGATTTAGTCGCGATTGCACAATCAGCTCCAGGTGCGATTGCCGTGAATGGAGCCATCGTTGTTGGTTATAAATTAGCTGGGATGCTTGGAGTATTAACCGCTGTAATCGCAACGATCATTCCTCCATTCGCGATTATATCTCTCATTGCATTATTTTATGATGCTTTCCGGGAAAATACTTTCATCGCCTTAATGCTTGAAGGGATGCAAGCGGGTGTTGGTGCCGTAATCACAGCTGTGGTGATTGGAATGGGGCAACAAGTGACCAACACAAAAAGTCCACTCTTTATTGCAACGATGTTTATCGCCTTTATTGCTAATTATATTTTCAATGTCAATGTGATGTTAATTATTCTAGTGGCAGCTAGTATTGGATTGATTCAATTTTTCTTTAACCGCAATAAAGGAGGTATGACTCAATGATTTATTGGCAATTATTTGTCAGCTTTTTAAAAGTGGGTGCTTTCAGTTTTGGAGGAGGATACGCGGCTTTACCTTTAATTCAAGCAGAAATTGTTGATTCACATCAATGGCTGACTTTACAAGAATTCACAGATTTAATTACCATTTCTCAGATGACGCCGGGACCGATTGCGATTAACTCAGCTACCTTTGTGGGAACTCAAATTGCGGGTGTCTTTGGGGCAGTTGCTGCGACACTTGGTTCAGTTTTTCCCTCAGTTATATTGGTGACAATTTTGGCTTTTCTATATATGAAATACCGTCAGATGGATGTTTTACAATATGTGCTTAGAGCACTTCGTCCCGCAGTCGTCGCTATGATTGCAACGGCAGGTGTTTCAATTTTAGTGACATCTTTTTGGGGAACTGAAGTGATAGGGATTGAGACGATTAAGATCACAGCGGTTATCATCTTCGGAATCTGTCTTTTCTTACTTATGAAATGGAAAGTAGATCCAGTGAAAGTCATGTTACTTGCAGGTGTATTAAATGTGATTGCGTCAGTTATCATTGGAGCATTTTAGGTGGCAAAGCCTAATTTTGCAAAAAAAAGTAATTATTCTTTTCTATAGAGTGGTTATTCAAGGAAATTTTGATACAATAATAAAGTAAGCATTATCATTCTAGAGAATTATTTAGTGGGTGAAATATATCAGTTAAAGATGGAGGAGTAATGATGACAACGAAAGATAAAATTATCGCAATTGACTTAGGGGGTACATCAGCAAAATTAGCTATTGTATCGACAAATGGAGAAATACTCCAAAAATGGTCGGTAAATACAGTAGTTTTAAATGGTGGGAAGGCAATTGTTCCGAATCTGATTGAATCAATACAAGAAAGAATGGATTTATATCAATTAACAACAGAAGACTTTTTAGGTATTGGTATGGGAAGTCCTGGAACGGTTAATCATATCGATTTAACAGTAACAGGCGCGTATAATTTAAACTGGGTGGAGACTCAAAATGTCGGAGAACAATTTATCGAAGCCTTTAAATTACCATTCTACTTGGATAATGATGCTAATATTGCTGCTTTAGGTGAACAACGTCATGGATCAGGAGATAATGCTTCCGATGTTGTGATGGTGACTTTAGGAACCGGTGTCGGTGGCGGAATTATTGTTGATAGTAAAATCGTCCATGGAAGTTCAGGCGCAGCAGGTGAAATCGGCCACATGACGATTGATAAAGATAGTGGTATTGCGTGTACTTGTGGAAAAATCGGGTGTTTAGAAGCTTTAGCTTCAGCGACAGGATTGATGAATCTAACACGTGAGTACTCTGAAGAATATAGTGGAGACTCTGAGATTAAAAAACGTATCGATAATGGTGAAGAACTGAGTGCGAAAGATATCTTTGAAGCATCAGAACAACATGATGTATTTGCTAAACACGTGGTTGAACAGTTTGGTGAGTACCTCGGCTTAGGTTGTTCACATATCGTGAACATGTTAAACCCATCTAAAATCATTCTAGGTGGGGGCGTAGCACAAGCGGGAGAGTATCTACGTGAAATAGTTGCAAGACATTGCGATAATTATATCTTCCCAGCACTTAAAGGAAAGACTGAAATAGTTATTGCATCATTAGGTAATGATGCAGCAGTTTTAGGAGCAGCTGAGTTAGTGAATGATGGTAAATTAGTCGGATAAAATTGCATAACAAAAAATAAGCCCTGATTTCCTTGGAAGTCAGGGCTTGTTTTACAGAATAATGAATATAAGTGCATTTAGATAGTGTTTAAACACTTTATACAGTGGTTATTTCTTACCAAAAAGTTTTTGCCACCAAGTCAAGCTCTTTTCAAACTCAATGTCTTCAACAAGTTTTAATTGCTGCTGTTGCTGTTGTAACTGTAACTGTTGAGATTGATTTAATAATTGCGTTAATTTATCAATTTGCTCATCTTTAGCTCTTAATTGATCATGATACACTTCTAATTGCTCTTGGTTTACTTCAATTTGATCGTCTAGATTATCAATCCACTCATATAGTAAATCCAACATTTCTTGACTCGTTTCTTTAGATAAAGAGTCTTGGTCTTCGTCTTCATCATCATCTTTTTCTGAGTCAGTTTCATTAGTTTCATCAGTTTGTTCGGTTTGTTCAGATGACTTAGTTTGAGCTGGCTGCTCAGACTGTTCAGATTCAACCGATTCAACAGTTTCTGTATCAGTTTCCACTTCTTCAGCAGCTTTTTCTGCGACATCTTCAGCCGTAGGCGGATTCATCAAGTCGTGTATAGCTTGAGTAATTAATAACTGTGCACGTTCAGTTAAGTAATTAGTGCCATTTTGTTGAAGAATGAGACTATCATCTAGTTTCCGACTTTGGTAGGATACTTTACTTTTAGGAACACCCAACTTATCTGCTAATTGTTTGACAGTGATTAATTCACTCATGATTTTCTCTCCTTAGTGATATTCTTATATACTTAAGATTAAGCCATAAATCGTTTAAAGGCAATGGTAAAAAGTAAATTATTTGGTTAAAATATTGAATTATTTAAGAATAAAGGTGTTTAAAGTGGTAAAACAGGATGTTTAATCATTATTCACTGTCACCACAGGAACTTTTCGGTCATTTTGATTAGAGTCTGCTATGATATGGATAATAATGATTTTGAAAGGTGGATAAACATGAGAATTTCAAAAGACAATGTTATTTATAGTATGGATAAAGAAAACCAAGCCGTTGGGACCGTTAAAAGCGGAGCTCAAGTGATATTTGAAACGAAAGATTGCTTTTCAGATACCATTAAAACAGAATCAGATGTTATTAGTGAAATTGACTTTAATAAAGTAAACCCTGCTACGGGACCTTTATACATTGAAGGAGCACAGCCAGGGGATGTGCTAAAAGTAACAATTAATACGATTAGATTGAATGATTACGGTGTCGTTGTTTCAGCACCTGGTTTAAATAAACTGTTCACCAAAGGAATTGAGGAAGAACAAACAGTCATTTGTCCTATTCACGAAGATAAAGGTACTTTTGAATTCCAAGGTGTTGAATTTCCGCTGAATAAAATGATTGGCGTCATTGGAACAGCAAATGCTGATGAAGGAATCACAACAGGTACACCAGGACCTCATGGTGGGAATATGGATAATACGATGATTTCAGAAGGGTCAGTCGTGTATTTACCAGTTCATACCGAAGGAGCCTTACTTGCGATTGGTGATATGCATGCCTCAATGGGTGACGGTGAAGTTTGGGGTTGTGGTGTTGAAGCGGGAGGCGAAGCTCATGTCACTGTAGAAGTAATGAAGGATTACCCACATTCAGGTCCATTAGTTGAAACTGCTGAAGCCTATTATTCATATGGCTATGGGGAAACTACTAATGAAGCCATTGTGATGGCAAATGACCATATGGTAGAATTCTTAATGAAAGAAGCGGGACTCACTTTTAACCAAGCCGGGATGTTAATGACAATTAAAGCAGACTTAGCTGCCTGTCAAACAGTTAATCCGGACGCTTCTATGCGAGTAGGAATACAGAAAGAATTCGTAGAATTAGCTAAAAATTTTAAATAAAAGCAAACAAAAACGGTCTCCCATTTGAAAAGGAGACCGTTTATTTTATTGAAACCAGAAGTCAGTAAAGTTGTCTTTAAATGCTCTATACGCAAAGTTTCCGCTCACATAATGATATGAACGAATTAAGTTGCCTTTTGAATCGTACTCGCTAAACACGTTAGCTTTACCACTGTTAATAGCATAGTTCCCATTTGGTAAGGGATCAACGTTACTTACAATTGACGAATAAGGAACAGGGAATGATTGAATAAGTTCAAAGGTTCCTTCACTTTCATCGATTAAATATTTATACATATAAGAAAGATCATCAGGGTTAGGCTCGAAGTTGCGACTATTGTGCTCTTCAATGTGACCCATATAATCAGGACGTGTTAAATAACGCCAATAATTATTATTAAAGAATGTAACATAATATTCGCCATCACTTTGAATTGACGTTCTAGAAAGATTCAATGAATGCTGGCCACCGTGAAGCGGGAATGTTCCTTTTTGTGTTAATAGTAAGTTGCTGTAGTCCGTTCCCATCCAAACAGGTTCTGGCCCAATTAAGTAATCAACTTTTGGTTCATCATAAAGATTGCTAACTTTAATGATTGTTGAAGTCTCACGAGAACTTAACAGAACAGCGTCTTCGTCGACTTTTTCTATCGAATTAATGTGGATCCAATCTAAATCTGTGGCATCACCATCTTGATTATATGAAGGGGTCGTCACTTGCATATAGTCACCAAACACATCTTTTAAATCTAGTAACTCTTTGATCTGACCTGAATTCAAATCAAGCGATAAGATAATATCTTCTCGACGAATCGACTTTCTATCGTTTAAAGAGGCAAGTATCAACACTTCATCCTCTTGTCCTATAATGAAATCATGATGCATGTTATAGCCAGGCATATCATAGTACTGTGTAATTTGACCCAAAGAATTCATGACAATAAGTTGTGTACTCGTATTTGCCATAATAATATAATCCTCGTGGAATAATAAATTATCAAAGCGGTATGAATTTGTGTCAATTTCAGCTCTAAGAACGCCTTCATTATCAAAGAAATACGTAAAGCCATTAAATTGTGAAGTGCCTACTAAATAGAATAGTCCATCAGATAATTGTCTTGTGCTGTCCCCATCTTGAGTTGATAAGTAACTTGGATAGAAAGAAGATGTTTTAGGCATCTGAATGTTAAAAGATAATGTATCAATCACCTCGTTCGAATTATCCACCAATTCTAATTCGATATGATTATCAACACCGGGTACGAGGCCAATAATTTGCGATTCAAACAAGTCAGAATCCTCACTCGCATTTTTTAAAGATCTTTGGAAGATGTGGTCATTCTTATGACCTTCAGTTGTAATTGTATAATTAACTGTAGCGTCGTCATTATGATGATTAAAATTAATATATAGACCATTTGTGACTGTACCGTAAGGGTTTAAGATAAAAAGAGGATCCTCAAAAGAGAAATTATGCATCGATTTTAACTTTTGAACAGCAGCATCATACTGAGTTTGTATTTCTGGATCTGTATGATTAAAATTGCGTGCGATAAATTCTGAATCAGGTAAGACAAAATCATAAACTGTAGTCGTACTATCCTGATAAAGTCGAATGTCAATATTTTCGGTGTCATCATTGTTTTCAGCGAAAATAGTCGCAGGCGTCATGACAAAAATAAAAAATGTAAAAAGTATCAGCATCCGTGGAAGAGAGTCATTATAAAGAGTTTTAAGTCGCATAGAAACCTCCTATTTATTATAAATGGCAACAAACTTACTAGTTAACTCTATGTTACCATGTGAGAAAAAATATTGAAAATACAAAATATAATTTTTCGTTAAGTACAAAAAATATATCGTACAATTATTGGTATGAAAGGATATATACTTTTAAATTTGACCTGGAGTATGGGATAATAAAGAAAAAGCAAAGGAGCCGTATAATATGACTAAAGAGGCCTTAATAATTGTAGATATGAGTTATGATTTTGTTGCTGATGACGGAGGATTGACTGTAGGGAAGCCAGGTCAAGAAATTGTACCTTATATCAGAAACTTAGCGGATGATTTTTTAAGCGCTAACAAACAAGTTGTAGTTGCGATGGATGCTCACGAACCAAATGATCCTCACTTTGACCTGTGGCCAGTGCATAATGTGGTAAATACATCGGGACAGGAATTGTATGGAGAGTTAAAAGATTGGTTCCAGGCGAATCAAGAACATAAGAATGTTCATTACTTTCCTAAACAAAATTATAATTCATTTTTTGAAACGGAATTAGCAGAAACATTGCGTAATTTAGATGTTGATACGGTACATGTAGTCGGAGTTACGACTGATATTTGTGTATTCCAAACAATTGGAGGAGCAGATGCTGAAGGCTTTAAAACACTGACACATCGCCGCGGTGTAGCAACATTCACTGATTTAGGCGAAGTGATGCTAGAGCATATGACACGTTGCTTTCATACAGAAGTTATTGACTAAGGTAAGGAAGGGAGACATATACAATGCTTGAACGAGAAAGAATGGGAAATTTTTTACTGGAATTACGTCGGGACAAAGGATTGTCGACCACTGAAGTGGCAGAAGCAATTAATGTGAGTGAAGAAGATTTAGTCAAATGGGAAGATGGTAGTAAATTACCAGAGATGGACCAAGTTCAGCCAGTAGCAGATTTCTATGGCGTCACAGTCAATGAATTATTACGTGGCGAACGTTATTCACTCGATGAATCAGCACCTTCAGAACATGATGTCACTCAAAACGTCTTAGAGTATGCGAATAATAATATGAGTGAACAGTTTAAACACACTCGAAGGGAGTGGTTAATCGCGATTACCGGAGTCTTAGCATTTGTTATCGTGGCATGTTTAATCATTGATTTTCTTAGTGTTAACACGATTACTTGGTCAGGTATTGCATCGGTTTCAATAGTTTTTGCTTGGGGAATTATACTTCCTTTATTCTTCCGTTTAACCACCCCAATCATGTCTAGTTTAATCGCTTTTAGTGTGTTGATTATTCCATATTTATTCTTATTAAACTTAGTGATCAGTGCGAATAATATACTGGTGAATGTAGCTATTCCAATTACTCTCGTCTCTCTAATCTATCTTTGGGCGTTATACTTTATTTATAAAAGAATGCATCTATCTTCATGGCGTTTCTTAGCAGTTGCAGCCTTTGGTTTAGTACCGGTTGTGATTATAATTAATTTAGTCATCAGTATGCAGTTTAATATCCCATTATTTACCGTTTGGAATGTCTTAGGCGTGTTAATATTAATCGGTATAGGTGTTGGTTTAGTCTATTTTGAAAGAGAAAAATTAAAAAAAGAGTCCGGTGAATCAATCGAAGACTCCACATCTGAAAGCAAATAATTTAGATCTAAAAAAGGGTTGATGACAAATAATGAAATCGTCATCAACCCTATATTTGAGTCTACAAAAAGACTAAGATATTCATTATATTAAAAGTACCACCCAATAACATAAGGAGAATATCTACGCATGAATCCTATTACACGAAAACTTTTTAATTTAAAGCCTCAACTATACAAAGGTTACAGGGGACAAAGAAGAGCCTGCAAACATGATGTTCGCAGGCTCTTTTTCTATTGGTTATTTAAATATAAGATTAACTACGTTTTCTACGGTAAAGTAGAAGTCCACCAACGGCTAGTAAACCGATAGCAACAACAGTAATAATCATCGTATTACTTTCACCAGTTGTCGGTAAGATGTCGTCATCTTGGTCTACAATGACGTTTCCATCGTCATCCGATTCGTCTTCTGACCCATTTGATTCATCGTCAGATCCATCATCGCTAGATTCGTCAGAACTTTCTGATCCGTCGGACTCGTCGCTAGATTCGTCACTTGACTCATCAGAACTCTCAGAACTCTCAGAACCGCCACCACCATTTTCATCCGATTCGATTAATCTAAATGCACCATATATTGCAGAACTACTACCTAGATTATCTTCGTTCAATTCAATTGTATAAACGTCATCTTCATCAGTAGCGACTGCATATTGATCTGTCGTATCATTGATTTCAGAGACTGTACCTGCTGGTGTGTCTAAAGTGATTATATAAGTACCTTCAGGCAACTCTTCGTCTGTTAACCATTGTAAGTATTCATTATATGAACCAGTAAACTCGTCACCATCATTATTTGTTACAGTCACTCCCACTTCATCAGTACGACGATCGTCTAATCCACGCACTTCCACACCTAAAGTAAATGTATCAGGGTTTGGAACTGGTGCTTCGACAAGTCTAAATGCACCGTATATTGCAGAACTACTACCTAGATTTTCGTCGTTTAATTCAATTGTATAAACGTCATCTTCATCAGTAGCGACTGCATATTGATCTGTCGTATCATTGATTTCAGAGACTGTACCTGCTGGTGTGTCTAAAGTGATTATATAAGTACCTTCAGGCAACTCTT
>NZ_JBGQQX010000009.1:45260-46559 GCF_045528525.1 Ruoffia sp. FAM 26255
CGTCTGTTAACCATTGTAAGTATTCATTATATGAACCAGTAAACTCGTCACCATCATTATTTGTTACAGTTACTCCCACTTCATCAGTACGACGATCGTCTAATCCACGCACTTCCACACCTAAAGTAAATGTATCAGGGTTTGGAACTGGTGCTTCGACAAGTCTAAATGCACCGTATATTGCTGAGCTACTACCTAGATTTTCGTCGTTTAATTCAATTGTATAAACATCGTCTTCATCAGTAGCGACTGCATATTGATCTGTCGTATCATTGATTTCAGAGACTGTACCTACTGGTGTGTCTAAACTGATTATATAAGTACCTTCAGGCAATTCATCATCTGTTAACCACTGTAAGTATTCATTATACGACCCAGTAAACTCGTCACCATCATTATTTGTTACAGTCACTCCGACTTCGTCAGTCCGTTGATCGTTTAATCCACGCACTTCCACACCTAAAGTAAATGTATCAGGGTTTGGAACTGGTGCTTCGACAAGTCTAAATGCACCGTATACCGCAGAACTACTACCAAGATTTTCGTCGTTTAATTCAATTGTATAAACGTCATCTTCATCAGTAGCGACTGCATATTGGTTTGTCGTGTCATTAATTTCAGAGACAGTACCTTCTGGCGTGTCTAAAGTAATTGTATAATTACCTTCAGATAATTCTTCACTCGTTAACCATTGTAAGTACTCGTTATACTCACCTTCAAATACAACACCATCAGCATCCGTCACAGTAATTCCAGCTTCATCGGATCTAGTACCGTCTAATCCACGCACTTCCACACCTAATTGGTATGTTTCAGCTGGAGCTTCAACTAGATTAAATGCACCATATACTGCAGAACTACTACCTAAATTATCTTCGTTTAATTCAATTGTATAAACGTCATCTTCATCAGTAGCGACTGCATATTGGTTTGTCGTATCATTAATTTCAGAGACAGTACCTGCCGGCGTGTCTAAAGTGATTGTATAAGTACCTTCAGTTAATTCTTCACTCGTTAACCATTGTAAGTACTCGTTATACTCACCTTCAAATACAACACCATCAACATCAGCAACAGTAATTCCTACTTCATCAGTTCTAGTACCGTCTAATCCACGCACTTCCACACCTAATTGGTATGTTTCAGCTGGAGCTTCAACTAGATTAAACGCCCCATATACTGCAGAACTACTACCTAAATTATCTTCGTTTAATTCAATTGTATAAACGTCATCTTCATCAGTAGCGACTGCATATTGGTTTGTCGTATCATTAATTTCAGAGACAGTACCTGCCGGCG
>NZ_JBGQQX010000009.1:46659-60736 GCF_045528525.1 Ruoffia sp. FAM 26255
TGTCTAAAGTGATTGTATAAGTACCTTCAGTTAATTCTTCACTCGTTAACCATTGTAAGTACTCGTTATACTCACCTTCAAATACAACACCATCATCATCCGTCAAAGTAATTCCAGCTTCATCGGATCTAGTACCGTCTAATCCACGCACTTCCACACCTAATTGGTATGTTTCAGCTGGAGCTTCAACTAGATTAAACGCCCCATAAATCGATGAGTTATTGCCTAAGTTCTCTTCGCTTAAAATGATATTATAAACATTGGTCTCATCAGCAGGAATTGCATATTGATTCGTAGTTTCATTAATAGTTGAAACAGTACCTTCTGGAGTATCTAAAGTGATTGAATACTGACCAGCAGGTAATTCTTCAGTGGTTAACCATTGTAAGTACTCGTTATACTCACCTTCAAATGTAACGCCATCAACATCAGCAACAGTAATTCCTACTTCATCGGTTCTAGTACCGTCTAAGCCACGCACTTCAGCGCCTAATCGGAATGTTTGTTCAACCGGAGCCGTTTCAATCAATTCAAATGCGCCATATACAGAAGTTAAGTTTCCTAAAGTTTCTTCATTCAATTCAATTGTATAAAGATTAGGTGTTTCTGTTGGAACAGCTGATTGATTTGTAGTTGTACTTATTTGACTCGTTGTTCCTTCTGGAGTTGTCAGTTCGATGTAATACAACCCTTCAGGTAATTCATTTGTTGTTAACCATTGTGCATATTCATTATATCCACCTTCGTATACCGTACTATTTTCATCATATACAGTAATTCCAACCTCACTTGTACGAGTACCATCTAAACCACGGACTTCTGCTCCAACGCGGTAAGTTTCACTAACCGGTTCATCAACAAGCTCGAATGCACCGTATACAGCGGATAGGCCACCTAAGTTTTCTTCATTTACATCGATTGAGTAAACATTTGGTGTCTCTGTAGCTACAGCAAATTGTGGAGCCGTGTTATTAATTTGACTCGTTGTTCCTTCAGGGGGTGTCAATTCAATATAATATTGACCTTCAGGTAAAGAACTACCTGTTAACCATTGAGAGTTTTCATTGTAACCACCATCATAAATATTACCTTCTTCATCGGTTAAACTAATACCAACCTGTTCAGTACGAGTGCCTTCTATATTGCGGACTTCAACGCCAACGGGATAAGTTGCTTCTTGCTGTTGTTGAACAGTCTTAGATTCAGGCGGAACACTTTCCGTTTGAGCTAGGGCTAAGGGAGTGACTTGAGTTGCGACCAAAAGACTTGTGAGGGCCATAGAAATTGCATAACGTAAGCGTTTACTTTTCATAAAGAACTCCTCCTTGTTTATAACTATATTATAACACTCATACAATTAAATATAAACCTTTGTAAAAAATCAGTCAATAAAACTACAATAAATCAATGAAAAATCATTAAATATTCAAAGATTAGAAAGTAAGAAAGTTTTGACAAATCCTTCGAAAGCACTTCAGTAGGACGGTAGCTGATATTCTGATACACTTATCACTGAGATTATTAAAAGGAGTGTAAGTAAAATGAACTGGATCACATTAAACAATAATAAGCAGATTCCAATTATCGGAAGCGGTACAAACACATTTGGTAAAGTAAATAATGACTATTCAGCGGACATTAATTCTGATACAACTGAATTACAATCAGCAATTACTAATGGATACAGACATTTCGATACGGCTATTTCTTATCGCAATGAAGCAGTAATTGGAAAAGCTATCACAGAATCAGATGTTCCTCGTGAAGAATTTTTTATAACTTCAAAATTACCTGGTAAACCAGAGTATACGAAAGATGAAGCAACAATTGATGAAGCTGTGAAATACTCTTTAGAGGCATTCCAAACAGATTATATTGATTTATATTTAATTCACCATCCTTGGGATAATGATGAAGAAATGGTTGCGACTTGGAAAGTGTTAGAGAAACATGCGAAAGCTGGCATTTTAAAATCTATCGGAGTATCGAACTTCTCTAAAGATCAATTACAATTAATATTAGATAATGCAACGATTAAACCGACAGTTAACCAAATTAAATCTCATCCTGGAGAATGGAATCATGATGTGATTGAATTTGGACGCGAACATGAGTTATTCGCAGAAGCGTGGTCACCTTTATCTGGTGTAAGTGATGCTAATCGGGAACGACTAAATGCTATCGGTGAAAAATACGGAAAATCTTGGTCACAAGTTGTCTTGAATTTCCAAATTGACCGCGAAGTCATTGTCATTCCAAAATCACACAACTTTGATCGTCAAAAATCAAACTTAGAAGTGTTCGATTTTGAATTAACTGAAGAAGAGAAGCAAGAAATTTACAACCTATAACAGCAAGCCACTTCTATTGAAAGAGGGAAGTGGTGTTTTTATATATACTTAAGGAGAGATGAGATGTTATTTAAAGAAGATGCAACTTACTATGCAAAATTAATAAAAAGTGGTGAAACAACGGCGACAGAATTAGTGGAAAAAGCCATTCAAAATATTGAAGAGTGGAACGATACATTGAATGCCGTTGTACACAAGCAATATGAATTTGCACGGAGTATAGCTAATCGATTTGATCACTACTTTGAACAGTTAGACACCGGAAGCTATGGAGATTTACCCCCATTCTTCGGTGTCCCCATCCTATTAAAAGATTTAGGACAAAATCAAACAGGACAAAAATCAACAAGCGGAGCCCGTTTAATGGAACAATTTGAAGCGACACAAACGGACAATTTTTCCAAGAGTATTGAATCTGCTGGCTTTATTGTTGTAGGTAGGACGAATGTTCCAGAATTTGGTTTTAAGAATGTCAGTGATTCTGAGTGGACAGGTCATGTAAATTCACCTTTAGATTTAAAACGAAACCCTGGAGGATCTAGTGGTGGAGGGGCGGCAGCATTGAAAGCAGGAATTGTTCCTATCGTCACGGCGAGTGATGGAGGAGGCTCTATTCGAATTCCTGCATCTTTTAGTGGTTTAATCGGTTTAAAAACAAGTCGTGGACGCATACCGGTTGGACCAAGCGATTACCGAAGCTGGCAAGGGGCGTCCGTGAATTTTGCATTGACTAAATCAGTTCGAGATACATGGACATTACTAAAATGGATGCAGTCCGAACAGTTTGAAGCCCCTTTTATATTACCGCGAATACCACATGAGTTACTAGTAGATTTAGAGCAACCACTTCGTATTGCATATTCAATGAATACACCAATCGGAGAACCAATGACAAAGGAAGCACAAAGTTTAATGCAAGAAACAATTCGTATATTAGAATCATTAGGACATACATTAGTTGAAGCAGAGCCTGAAATCGATGGTGTTAAAGCAATGCAAACGTACTATAATGTAAATGGTGTTGAGACTGCTTCGATGCTTAAAAGGTTTGAACAGGTATTAAACAGACCAATGACACAAGATGACATGGAATTAATGAGTTGGGCAATTTATCAGTTAGGTTTAAATATTAGCGGAGTAGAGTATTCTGAAGTTTTATCTTATTGGGATGACATAACCGCTGTATCTGAAGCCTTCTTCAAGGAATATGATTTACTGTTAATGCCAGCAACAAACGGACCAGCACCTCTACATACAGCTTTTGCTAAGGGGGATAAACTGTTGAATGACTTAAGGAATATTGAACAGTTTGTTGTTCAGCAGCAACAACATCTAGTTTGGGAAATGTTTGCAGAAAGTTTAGCATGGACACCGTTTACTCAGCAAATGAATCTAACCGGTCAACCTGCAATTAGTTTACCAGTGCATAAACTAGATAATGGGTTACCGTTAGGTGCTCAATTTTCAACACGAAAAGGTGGAGAGTACTTACTACTTCAACTGTCTAAGCAATTAGAAGATGCTGGATACTTAGATACTTCAATTGTAGATACTTTATAATAAAAAAACTAGGACGGGTCATTCCAGACCGTCCTAGTTTTTTGTGTTTAATTAACTTCGACGATAAGAGGTTCTTTTGTCACGTGGTTTAAAACTTCACAACCATCTTCAGTAACAACGACTAAATCTTCAATTCGAACACCGAATTTACCTGGTAAATAAACACCAGGTTCAATTGAGAATACCTGTCCTACCTTAGTTAATTCATCATTGTATTGTGATACATCACCAGCTTCATGCGCTTCTTGACCGATGAAATGTCCTAAACGGTGTGTAAAGTATTCACCGTAACCAGCATCGTTAATCACTTTACGTGCTGCTAAATCTATACTACTTAACGGAACACCAGGTTTAACCGCAGCTATTCCCGCTAGATTTGCTTGGCGAACTATATCATATACTTCCATAGCTTCTTCACTTGGTTCACCATAGAATACTGTTCGAGTCATATCTGAAGCATAACCTTTATACATCCCGCCAATATCAAGAACGGCTGGGTCTCCAACGTTTGGTAAGGAATCGTCGGTTGTGTGATGAGGATCGGCACCGTTTGGTCCGTAACCAACAATAGGCTCAAATGAAAATCCCGAATGACCGGATTCTTTATAGTATCGAGCTAATTCTTCAGCGTATTCAGCTTCTGTTTTACCAGTAGTTAAAGAGTCGATTAATTTTTCCATGACTTGATCATTTAACAGAGAAGCTTCACGCATGATATCAATTTCTTCATCTGATTTAATTGCTCGGATATCGTCTAAGATATAAGAAGCATTGACTGGTTGTAAGTCTTTCTTGATACCCATTAATTCAAGTAAGAAGTGACTTGGCCATACTTTATCGATACTCGTTGCACCATCCGTTAAGATTTCAGCAATTTGTTCCATAATCGCTTCGCCATCTTGATAATAAATGACTGAATAATCATCATTTTCATCAGCACGTGGGAATAAGTTATTTAGCACTAAATAATGTTTACCAGCTGCGGTAGCGATGAAAGCTAATAACCGTTCACCTGGTTGTGTATAATAACCGATTAAATAGCGAATACTGTATGTATCTGTAATAATCATGTTACTAATGTCATGTTTATTCATTTCTTTTACAAGTTGTTTTAATTTTTCCAAAAAATTCCCTCCACTTAAAGATTTAATTGCGTTACAATATATTATAGAGTATACAATGCATTTTAAGTAGATGAAAGAATCAACTCACCCCCAAAATATTTTAGGAGTACGTGTATGAAACTAACTATTGAAACGAAGCGGCGCATCATTCGCTTCACGACAGTCATTGGTGTTATTATTACAATTGTCGGTTCAATCTACATTAGCCAATCCGAATATTTCCAACCAGACGGCGGCTTTTCTGATTTATTGAGGAGATTAGGCTTTATGGCGCCGATTATCTTTATTTTAGTTCAAATTAGTCAAATAGTTTACCCGATTATTCCTTTAGGACTGACCAATGTTATTGGGGATTTACTTTTTGGGCATCTGTGGGGATTTCTGTTCAATACTATGGGAATGATTATTGGTTCGTCGATTAACTTTGTGATTGGCGCGCGTTTCGGTCACGCAGTAATACGGGCTTTTATTTCAGACGATGATTATATAAAGTATATGGGAATTATGAATCATGGCCATCGTTTTAAACGCCTACTTCGGATTGGCTTTCTCGCGCCAATCTTCCCAGATGATATCTTTTGTATGATTGCTGGGGTGTCCAATATGCGGTTTAAACAGTTTATTGGGATGGTCATTGCCTATCGACCTGTATCGGTTTTTATTTATACGTATTTCACATCGAATTTTATCCAAGTTGTTTTTGATTATTTTAGTTAATAGAAGGTGAAGAACATTAAAAATATTATTATTAAACCTGTGAGATTTTACCAAAAATTTATCTCACCCGGACTTCCATCAAGTTGCCGTTATTACCCAACTTGTTCCAGTTATATGATTGAAGCCGTTGAAAAGCATGGCGCGGTGAAGGGGACGACGATGGGCGTGGCTCGAATTTGTCGCTGTCACCCATTTGCAGAAGGTGGCATTGATCACGTTCCGGAACACTTTACATTGAAGCGTCAGTATTTTCGAAAATACGGCGACCCACCACATCCAGAAGATTAACCTACTAGCAACAAATGCTCGTAGGTTTTTTAATTATTCTAAAATAAAAAAATGAAAACAGTTATTTTCTTCTATCTATATATGGAACTAATTATAGAAAGGGAGAAAATGATGTTACAGAAAAATTTATAACTTAAGCAACAAGAAGAGTGCTATTACCAAGAAGGTTTAACTCAAAAAGAAATGGATCAGTTTCAAGTCAATATGGATGGATTAAAGGAATTGCCCGTGATCAACAAAATTTACCGTTAGCTAATATCTCGCCAATCGCTTTAAAAGAACGAATTCTGAATGAATTTTAAATTGAAAAGCCTTACCCACCTATACCTAAATCGATGAAAGATATCAACCAAATGAAACGAGGTATAAAATGTGCTAGATGTCACAGTTTTGATATAACGCAAACAATGTATAAAGTTATCTGTAAGCAATGTGGCCATCATGAAGCCAAAAAGAAATCGGTCGTTCGTACTTTATGTGAATATGGAATGATTCGTTACAAAGAACCGCTCACTGTGAGTGAATGTGAAGTGTTTCTTGATGACCAAGTGAGTAAAAAGTATATCGCACGCACACTTAGTAAGTATTTAGGGGAAATGTATAGCGGAAGGTACGTAACCTATGCAAATAAAAATAGTTCTTTTGAATATGTGTTCGGGAATGTTGAGTTTCCGTTTAAAAATTCTAAAACAAAGTAATTTTAATACTGGTAAATTGGCTAACGGGACGGGTCATTGTAAGACGTGCCCCGTTAGCCGTCTAATTTCCCATGTCACCGCATGACGAGTCCCGATAACCCAACTACCCCCACCAATCCAATCCAAACACCACAACTTCCCCATCTCAGAAAATCATTTTAAATTTTCTGCTTCAAAATATTAAGTATGAAAGTTTGATATGCTATAATATCAGAGAGTGATTAGAAAGAAGGTGACAAGGTGTTAGATTTTATGGATCAGTTTATGGCGAATCAGCCAATAATTCGAATACTTGATATTTTATTAGTCTGGTATTTAATTTATCGCTTATTAATGTATGCTCGTGGAACTCAGATGATGAACCTTTTAAAAGGGGTAGGAATCTTCCTTATTGCCAAAAGTGCGAGTTCACTTGCAGGACTTCAGACAGTGGATTGGCTATTAGGGCAGGTACTATCTTGGGGTGTTGTTGCGATGATTATTCTATTCCAACCGGAACTGAGACGCGCACTTGAAATATTAGGTCGTGACTTGTTTAAGAACCGTAAGAGTAAGAATAATCCAAGTGAGAAGTTAATAAATGATATCGAGAAATCAGTCCAATATATGTCTAAAAGGAAAATTGGTGCCTTGATTTCAATTGAAGGTCAAGATGGCTTGGGGGATTATATTTCAACCGGGATACCACTTGACGCAGAAATAACAAATCAATTGTTAATTAACATATTCATCCCCAATACACCTTTACATGACGGAGCAGTGATTATTAGAGATTATCAAATCGCAGCCGCTTCATGTTATCTTCCACTATCAGACAGTACGTTAATACCAAAAGAGTTAGGAACGAGGCATCGTGCTGCCATTGGTTTAAGTGAAGTTTCTGATGCAGTAACAGTCATCGTATCAGAAGAAACTGGAGATATTAGTGTAGTAAAAGGTGATAAGATGAACCGCGCACTTGACCGAAATGAATTTAGAAACATACTTGAAGAATACTTGTTTGTAGATGAAGAGGATTCGAAAGATATATTGCAAGTCATTCGTGACTTTCTTAATGACAGTTTACAAAGAGGTGATAAATAATGAATAGAGGACTATTTGAGAATAAATGGGCCGTGAGACTCTTTTCTCTGATTATTGCCATTTTCTTGTACATTTTTGTCGCATCAGAGAACAATGCTTTCGTCTTTCAAAGTGCAGCAAACCAACAGTTTGCTAGTATTAACGTAACCGAAACAATTGATAATGTCCCGGTGACCGTTGGAGAGATACCAGAAAATACGTTCATTAGTGGCTTACCAGAATCAGTTCAAGTACGATTAACTGGACCACGTAATGTCATTAACCAAGTATTAGAAAAAGAAATTACTGTCCAAACGGAAGATTTAACAGATATCCCGTCTGGAACGCAACAGATCCAGTTTATCGTTTCTGATTTACCGGATACTGTCGATTACCAAGTTACACCATCGAGAAGATATGTTAAAATATCACAGTTGGAAGAAATTACGGCTGAAATTGAATATGAAATAGATCCGAACGCCATTCAGGACGGCTTTAATGTGGAAAGTGTGTCATTAAATCCTCAAGAAATACAATTAACTGGTGACGTCGAAACGATTCAACAAATTGACCGAGTTTATATTACGATTACCAATCCACAACCAGCCAATAGAAGCTTCAGTGGATCATATGTTTTACAAATCGTGAATGCCAATGGTGAAGTACTAGATGTGAATTCAAATGTCTCGGAAATCGAAGCAAAAGTTGAAGTAGTACAACCTCAAAGTGAAGTAGGTATGCATATCATCCCTTTTGGGGAAGACCAAGCGATGTATACGTATGAATATACGATTACTACGCCTCAGAGCTTGGTAATTCAAGGGAGTCAACCGAATGTTGACACAGTTGGCGTAGTTGCTGATGTCAGTGGTTTAACAGAATCAACAACCATCATGGGTGAATTACAAGTGCCTGAAGGTATGACTGTGATAAATGGTGGCGATGTCCAAATCGAAGTACGCATCACACCAATCGCTTCAAGTGAGAACGAGGAGCAAAGCTCTGAAGAAACCAATGAGACAAGCGAAGAAAATGAAGAAAATGAAGAAAATGAAGAAAATGAAGAAAATGAAGAAAGTAACGGACCCGAATCTGAGAATGGAGATGAAGGAAACACGACTGAAAGTAATGAGTCAGCCGTTGTAGAATCGCAAGATGTCGAGGACGAATCTGGAAATAACTAATAGGAAAAGTTAGGAGATTAATCAATAATGGGTAAATATTTTGGAACAGATGGTGTCAGAGGTGTAGCAAATAGTGAATTAACACCTGAATTAGCTTTTAAATTAGGTCGTTATGGAGGGTATGTGTTACTTCAACACTCTGACGTTGAACATCCACGCGTGCTAGTTGCGCGCGATACACGTATCTCTGGAGAATTATTAGAGTACGCTTTAACAGCAGGATTATTATCTGTCGGAATCGAAGTTATGCGCTTAGGTGTCATCTCAACACCAGCAGTGGCTTATTTAACAAAAACTCAAGGAGCAGCTGCCGGAGTCATGATCAGTGCTTCTCACAATCCAGCACAAGACAATGGAATTAAATTCTTCGGAAGTAACGGATTTAAACTATCTGATGATCAAGAAGCAGAAATCGAAGCATTACTAGATAGTGATGCTGATGAGCTACCTCGCCCAAGTGCAGACGGCTTAGGAGTGACAGATGATTTCCCAGAAGGTTCTATCAAATATATTCAATATTTACAATCAACCATCTCAGCGAATTTAAATGATTTGAAAGTGTGTGTGGATGCTGCCAATGGTGCAACAGCCCCATTAGTAAACCAATTATTCGCAGATTTAGAGACTGATTTCTATACAATGGGAGACCGTCCCGACGGAATTAATATCAATAATGGAGTCGGATCAACTCACCCTGAGGCTTTACAAGAAATGGTTAAAGAAAAAAGTGCAGACCTTGGAGTTGCTTTAGATGGCGACGGAGACCGTTTAATCGCAGTTGATGAGACAGGTGCCATTGTTGATGGTGATAAGATTATGTTTATCTTAGGTAAACATTTACAATCTCAAGGACGCTTAGCTAATGATACAATTGTATCAACAGTTATGAGTAACATTGGATTCCATAAAGCTGTTGAAGAAAATAACATGACAGCTTTAAAAACTAAAGTTGGAGATCGATATGTTGTCGAAGCAATGCTAGAAGGTAACCACACTTTAGGTGGAGAGCAATCAGGCCACATTGTGATGTTAGACTACAATACAACGGGTGACGGGTTATTAACAGCCGTTCAATTAATGGCTGTTATGCGTGAAACTGGTAAAAAATTATCAGAATTAGCGGGTGAAGTGACCATCTTCCCACAAAAATTAGTGAATATTCGTGTTCACGACAAACACACTGTCATGGATGAGCCAGAAGTGAAAGAAATCATCGCTAAAGTTGAAGCAGAAATGGATGGCGACGGTCGTATCTTAGTACGTCCAAGTGGTACGGAGCCAATCTTACGTGTGATGGCGGAAGCTTCAACACCTGAGCGTGTTGACCGTTACGTAGATCAAATCGCAGACGTGATTCGCGACATTCGTGGTATGGAGTAAGCAATTAAACTTAGTACTGAAGAAGTCATTTCTTCAGTACTTTTTTGTTTTAAGACAAATCATCTAAAAAGTAGAAAAAATGGGAGGCAAAGTCGTGATGACGCAGTTAAATGAATTAAATAAGAAAGACCGAACAGTACATTGGCTTAACACTCATCAAGCTGTCAATTTAAGCTGTATCCATTGCCAAGAAGCCTTAAAGTTAGACTCGCATAGTTTGGTGTGCAAGAATGATCACCGTTTTGATATGGCGAAACAAGGCTATTTTTTCATGGCAAAGAAAGCATCGAATACAAAATATGATGCGTCCTTGTTTCACTCAAGACGTGAAATTATTTTAAATACAAAGATGTATCGACCTCTGCATGAATACATTGGAGAGTATCTGAGTGAACATCATGGAAAAGATATTTCAATCATTGATGCAGGAAGTGGAGAAGGCAGTCACTTGTGGCAGATGAGTCGCCAAGTTAAAGAGAATGAGTACAGTTTGATAGGGATTGATTTAGCAAAAAGTGCGATTCAAGCAGCCACAGATTATAATGGGCATATGTTATCGATGATTGCGGATTTGGCAGAGTTACCTGTAGCTAATCATCAAATAGATATCGTCTTTTCAATATTTTCACCGTCAAATTACTCGGAATTTGAGCGTATTTTAAAGCCGGAAGGGGAACTCATCAAAATTATTCCTAACTCAGGTTATTTACAAGAGATAAGACAAGCTCTCATAGATATGGAAATTGGAAATATCCACCCATACTCTAATGAAGATGTTATCGAGGTCTTCAAAACGCATTATCCAGAAGCCAAGATGAAAGAAATTAAGGTGACGCAAAAGTTAACGGACAGTCAGTTGGAAGATTTAGTCGTTATGACGCCATTGACTTGGCAATTAAGTGATGATGAACACCAAACATTACTGACAAAGCTTGATGGTTTCATTACCTTGGATGTAATCGTATTACATAGTAAGATTTAACTATCCCCAACACTAATTAGACAACATTTTGTTCATTATAAGGGGAAATTTTTGCAAGAATATGATACGCTATTCAGTAGTGATTAGGATGAGACATTTATTGAGTGAGATATGCTCCAACCCTAGCTAATAAAATACTAATAGAGGATAGATTTTGCTTCATTATGGGATTCTGACTTAGGAAGAGACATGTCAATCAGTAAGTGCTAAAAACTAAAATCACTTTTTTATATTTAAAGAAAAGGGTGGGGATAGTTATGTACATTTCAAATATCAATTCATCATCAATCAAATTACATGCAATAAATAAAGATGAAATGACTACAAAACAACCGATAACTATTTATTCAGAAGATCAGGTGACATTGCTTTATATCATTAAAGGTGGAGGAAATTACGAAACCAAGTTAAGCAATGGGCAATTTAAAAAAGAAAATTTAATCATATTAAATCCTGGGATGAAACTGACAATCAAACCACTTCGTAAGATGGAGTGGATAAAATTTACTTTATCAGGAATCTTATTTATTTCGAGCATCGACATCGACTCAACTAAACAGCTATATATCATTCACGATGACTCACGCCAAATGAAAGCTTATCTAGATTTAGCGCTTGTTGAAGATGCTAATGAGTTTGAAGGGACTGCTTTAATAACTAAAAAACTCATTGAATGTGTGGTAGCACATATATTAAGAAGTAAAGATTTGACGATTAAAGATGATAATGTGCAAGTTGAGGACGATGAAATTCAATTAGTTCAACGTTTTATTCGAGAGAATTATTCAAAGCGTTTGACGCTAGACCAACTAGCGAGTCATATTTGCATGAAGAAGTATTACTTTATTCGTGTGTTTAAGCAACGGACAGGTTTGTCGCCGATTGATTATCTCATTCAAGTTCGTTTAGCTGAAGCGGAAAAACTATTAGCAGAATCAAATTATACGGTTTCTAAGATTGCGGATTATGTCGGTTTTCATTCGCCATCCTATTTCTCAAAATCATTTAAAGAAGTGAATGATTGTACGCCGTCTGAATATCGTAAAAAAAATACAAAAGAAATGAATAAACGTATTTCATAATATAACAGACACTCCCTAAAGTAAGGTAAAGCCGATACTTTAGGTTTTTTTGTAAATAAAAACGAGTCCCGAAGAACTCGTTAAAAATTATTATAATAGCTCACCGTATCGTTTGACATAGTAGTACTTTACGATAGTGACTAGAATTAAGTAAGCAATAACAATACCTAAGAGCAGAAGCCAAAAAGTATCTGGAAGCGCCGTTAAGTCTAAGGCAGTTCCTAATTGTGTATATGGCACAATCGTCCCAATGAAAATTCCTAACAACGTGAAAAAGGTCATAACCGTTGATGGACGACTTTCAATGAACGGTAACTTTTTAGTGCGTAATGTATATAATACTAGAGTTTGTGTCCATAAAGAGACAACAAACCAACCCGAATGGAATAAAGCAATGAATAATTCTTGTGTTTCTGAATTTAGGCTAGAATAGTTACCACCTAAAAACTGCGGTAAGATAATTAGGAATAAAACAGCAAAACTCAGAATATCAAAAATTGAACTTGTTGGTCCAAACCAAATCATGAATCGTTGAATACTAGAAGATTCCCATTTTTTTGGTGCTTTTAAATAT
This sequence comes from Ruoffia sp. FAM 26255, assembly GCF_045528525.1. Lineage (NCBI taxonomy): Bacteria > Bacillati > Bacillota > Bacilli > Lactobacillales > Aerococcaceae > Ruoffia > Ruoffia sp. FAM 26255. The sequence continues at coordinate 59,662 of NZ_JBGQQX010000009.1, forward strand.
TCTTCATCTACATTATCCCAAGGCATTGACATACAAGAGATGTCATATAGTAAGTTTAAGAATAAGAGTTGCATGGGTAGCATAGGTAAGAATGGTAGAAAAATACTTGCAATCAGTACTGAGAACATATTTCCGAAGTTAGAACTCGTTGTCGCATTAATATACTTCATTATATTTCCAAACACTTTTCGGCCTAGAATAATCCCTTTTTCAAGGATCATTAAATCTTTTTCTAACAGAATAACATCTGCAGAATCTTTGGCGATATCAACGGCATTATCTACAGAAATACCGACGTCAGCTGCTCTCATAGCAGGTGAGTCATTGATTCCATCACCTAAAAAACCAACAACATGATCATTTTTTCGTAATAAGCGAACGATTTTTGCTTTTTGTGTTGGATTGAGTTTTACGAAGACATTGTAAGTTTCGACAGCTTCGGCTAATTGATTTTCGCTCATTTGACTCACGATGTCACCAGTTAAGTAATGTTCCGCATTAATTCCAACTTGTGAACAAATCGCTTGAGTAACTAAAGCATTGTCACCGGTCAATATTTTCACGTTAACATTATGATCTCTTAAAGCATTCAGAGCTTCCTTCGTCGATTCTTTAGGAGGATCTAAAAAGGCTAGGAACCCAATGAGAACCATGTCAGACTCATCTTTAACTGACAGTTCGCCAATTCCTGCAGGATTTGTTTTTTGTGAAAGTCCAAGAACACGTAAACCATTAGAATTCAAATCATCCACTGTGTTCAGTACATTTACTTTTGCTTCTTCCGTGAGTGGTTGGACTTCACCATTGATTTCAACGTATTGACTAATTGAAAGCATTTCTTCTATAGCGCCTTTGGTAATCATTTGCGTTTTCCCAGTTAAATCTTCGACAACTACGCTCATGCGTCGACGATTAAAGTCAAAGGGAATTTCATCGATTTTTTTATAGCTTGAATTGTAAAATTAAGCTAGAAAAATAAATAAACCATTTGTGGTACACTCAAAATAAATTTCCAACCACGAAAATTAGGAGAGTGACCACAAATGGCCTACACACATCTTACCATGAAAGAACT
>NZ_JBGQQX010000010.1:0-59010 GCF_045528525.1 Ruoffia sp. FAM 26255
TTCGATATTAATTGATTTCCACGAAAATTGGGAAAATAACGCTCGGACATTCTTACAAGTGTAATGTGCATGATGACCAGATGATATAACTACATTGAGACTTTTACACAAGATTATGGACTTGACACAAACCGTAATCCATTTGGCTTGAGCTGAGCTAACTTAGGACAAACCGCAATCTCATTTGGCTTCAGTTAGCCGAACTAGAGACAAACCGCAACCCCATTTGGCTTGAGTTGAGCTAACTCAGGACAAACCACAACCTCATTTGGCTTGAGTTGACAGAACTCAGGACAAACCGCAACTCCATTTGGCTTGAGTTGGCCGAACTTGAGACAAACCGCAACTCCATTTGGCTTGAGTTGAGCTAACTCAGGACAAACCGCAACTCCATTTGGCTTGAGCTGACTGAACTAGAGACAAACCGCAATCTCATTTGGCTTGAGTTGACCGAACTTAGGACAAACCCCAATTCCATTTGGCTTGAGTTGACCGAACTTGAGACAAACCGCAACTCCATTTGGCTCCAGACGACCCACTATCTCATATTTGAATATCATAATACAAGCTACTCGTCGCACCAATTATCTTATATCGACTTGTTAGGGCTCTAGAAATTGTTCGTTCGCTGATTAACTTACCACAAAACTCATAGATATTACGTCGTGTCAGCATTTCCGGGTGGTCGTAATACATGTAGCGTAATTGATAAGCGGTTCGCAGTGCTGCTTCGTGCTTATGTTCGGTTGTTAAGCAGCTACGACACTGTATGCTTTTATACTTAGATTGCGTCTCAAAACTTCCGCACGCTTTACAAGTAATACCTTTTCGCAATTCAGCAAAAGATTCGAGTGGCAATGATTTCGGTACAAAAGGCGACGTTGCTTGATGTTTTTTCAAAACTCGAGACACACGATCGAACTTTTGGTTCGATAGGGGGTAATCATTCCTTTCGCGAAACTTTCGTATAAATCGCTGCAATTGATTACGCATAACAACATCGAATTCATTACCATTTTTCAAGCGCACATCACTATGCTCATTAATAAACACCATCGCGCCAACTACTTTTATCTCTGTGCTCACTTCGGCAGCAATGTGGCGAATCCGATTCAACCGATGATTCATTTTAGCAACTTGATCGTCACTCATCAGACGCCCGTTAATATAACATTCTCTATCCTTATACTCAAAAAGACCATGATAATTTTTCACTTCTATAACAAGCCACTCCTGTTCAGAAATCACTAACATATCCGCTTCCATGAGCTTGCCGTGATTAAACCAATAATTCGAAACATAATGCCAATGCTCACTGCCGTACTTTTTGAACCACTCCAATTGCTCATTCTCACCTCGAAAGCCCTGCTCTAAATTATAAAACTCTTTCTCCATCTCTTTACTTAAAAGTGCTTCACGAGTTCCACAAATTAATAACTGTTCCAACTTTTTACTCATTTAAAATTTTCACCTCCATATATAGATACGTAAAAAACACTGAATTCCATTTTTATTTTTTTAAAAAAGTTAAATAAAATAAGCCACTTAAAAAGCAGCCTTTAAAAACCTAATAATAATGTTAAAAAAATATTCTAGTTTTAATATAATTCAAATAAGCGCATATGTTCAGCGCCCATTCAAAATACATTCTTACAAAAAAATATCCACTAAATATAATAATTTTATAGCAATATCTGAGTCACTAGAGTATTATATAATTATATTAAAAAATTGTAACTTGGATGTTTTTTCGTGAAAAATACTAAAGTAACAATCACATATTCAGGTAAACTTTAAGTTAAATTAGACGATACTGGCGGCTTAGTGAATGAAGAAATTAAAAACAGAGCCATGGAAGAAATTGCCAACGATATTAATTTTGTTATATTTATCATCTGTTATTTTACTTAAAATTTAACTTATTACAATTTAATTATAATTAACAACTTTTAACTAAGGAGGATATAGTATGAGTATGGATTATGACGCATGCGCGAATTTACTTAAATCAATCAGTCATCCAATCAGGCTTTCACTCGTGAAGGTGTTATCTGACTGTGAAGAAATGAGTGTTGGCTCGATTCAAGAGGTCTTAGACTTACCTCAATCGACTGTCTCACAACAATTAATGAAATTAAAACAAGTAAATGCTGTATCAACACGCCGAGAAGGAACGAGAATTTACTACAAATTGATTGACCACCGTATAAAACAAATCATTGAAATACTATAATACTCGTCATTTATAGAATTCCTTTAGCCGTTACATTGTGGTATTATGAACTAAAGTTCACTTATCAACTCAATAACCTATGGAGGCTATTATGACAAAATTTATTATTACCGCTGAAAGCGGATCTGATCTACCCAAAGAGCTAGTCGAACGTTACGGTGTACGCATCATTCCTATGCATGTCACAATGGGAGATGAGACACGCCCGGATGGAACTTTCCCAGTTGAAGAAGTCTTTGATTTCTATGAAAAGACTGGCACACTGCCTAAGACTGCTGGAAGTACACCTGACGACAATGCAAAATGCTTTCGTCAAATTTTTGAGGAATATCCTGATGCACATATTATTCATATTGCATATTCTGCAGTAACAACCGTCTCATTTAACGCAGCTAAAATTGCTGCGGAAGACTTTGAAAATATTCATCTCGTTGACAGCAAAAATGTGGCGATTGGCCAAACTGCCATTATCAAAGCAACTGCTGAATATATTGAACATCATCCAGACGCAAGTCCTGAAGATGTCATTGCCTTTGTTGAAAATATTCGCGAACGTACGCGTTTTATATTTTTACCAAATACATTGTTATATCTAAAAGCCGGTGGACGCGTATCAAACTTAGCTTTCCATGGTGCTGCACTTCTTAATATTCACCCAACCATTGTCATCGAAGATGGTTACTTAGTGTCAGGAAAAAAATACCGCGGTAACTTTGACCGTTGTATTAAAAAAATGATCGCTGATTTCTTTAACATTTATAACATTGATCCAGAAACAGTGATGGTCTGTGGCTCACCGGGTGTGACTGATGAAAATAAGGATTTAGTGTACAGTCTGTTAAGCCAACACAATGCGAATACAGATCAATGGTTTGACACTGGAGCAGTTATCTCAAGTCATGGTGGACCTGGTGCGATTGGTCTTCTAGGAATTGAAAGAGAATAATTACGAAAACAAAACCCACTCAGCCGAGTGGGTTTTATTAGTCTAACTCAGAAAAATCATTCTCAACAAGTTCATTTAATTCATCAATATAAAATTCATCGACAACAATCGCGTCACCTTCAACTACAACTACCTGATCTTCAAAAGCATCATATAGAAATTGATTCACGGCATGAATAAAGGCATTGAGTAACGTCCCATTTTCTCGACAAGTTTCTGTCACTTCAGTCACGCTGAGTGATGTTTCCTTTACAAGTCGTCTCACAAATTCTTTATAAGTTTGATTTTCATCTACGGGTTGGTCCTTAGCTTCAGTCACTTCACTCACTTCGACTTCAACTTGCTCTTCTTCGAAATCATCTTCGCCTACAAAATCACTAATCATATTCACAACTGAAGATAAGTCTTTTTGTGAATCGGATATTTTTGTTGGATTTAATCGGATAACTTTAGGTTGTTTCTTCGTTGCGACTTCGATTAGTGAAGCATTGTGAGCCATAATTGCTTCAAATACCGCCTTACGGAAGCGACGGCTAAGATTGTCCTCATCGGCCTCAACTCTAATCTGACGCATTTTGTATTTTTTCCGAATTGTATTTTCTGCTATTTTTAATAAGGATGACATGAAGCGATGATATTTATTCTCAGCAGATGGGTTTAAAGGACGCTTCACAATACGGTAAATAAACCGATTGCGTTTATCACTGCGCGTAGGTCCCTCTTCCCATTTGTCAGAAGTAATAATTTCCCAATAGTTTAAATAGAGGGAAACAATCTCATCTTTATGCTCACCTAGCCAAGGTTTTGTTGTCCTTGGTGTGGTTGATTGCATAATATTTAATTGAACTTGGGTCATGTCGTTTTCCTCACGGTACTTCCCGTCCATGTCCCACCACACTTCTTCTGTCCCGTATTCAGTCAGTCCAAATAACTGACGAAATTCAGGACTTGCAGGTGGTAAGTCTCTTAAAAATTGCTCCATGACAGCACCGATGACATTTAAATCCGATGGCTCAAAGGCTTGTTCAAGTAAATAAGTATCGTAACTTGAATAGGTGTCATAACTAGGTAGGTAATGATAAATAATATGTGTGCGTAAATACTTAAACAAGGCTTGGAACAGGTAATTGTTATCAAAGGCATAGGTCGTTGACCGTCGCATAAATTTCCTTAAGTTTTTTCGTCTCTTAACAAAGCAGTGTTCTAACGCTTTCATGACTTCCAAATATAAAGAAGTCACAAGGTCTTGAAACTCACTCGAATAAACTAACTCATCATAATAACGGTCGACTTCAACAAATTCTAGCCAATCAATCCCTTTATCAATTGGTTTCGCAAATTGGATTTTCTCCGGGATCTCATCAGTTACATCAATAATATCTTCAACATTATTACTCTTCCAATTTTTAATGGCGTCATAACGAATGAATTTCATCGAACACCCTCCTTTCAAAATTATTCTATCTCACTAAGATAAGCAAAAACAGTCATCAAGTCCAGTTGATTTTCAATCACATAATCGATCATTAAAGAACGTGGGACTAGCTGTTGGTATTTTAAATGATTTGTTTCACCTAAGAGTAAGGAATCTTCACGGTCAAAGAAATCATAAAATTGCTGATAAGTCACAAGTGTATCGCGAATTTCTTGCATTGTCCGGTCCAAATCTTTCCCCATTAACGTGGTCGCATGTAGGTCGTTTATTCGAACGCGCTGGCCGGTAAACAATTCAATCATGTAAGCCAGCGTCCGGTTTGCTTTCGAACCTAGAAAAGTGACTAACCACGGGTCTCCTTGATCCGTTAATTGATAATAAAAACCATCTCGGTAGACGATCTTATCTGCAAGATGGTTTAACGTCGAACGGATTTCACCGCTGTAACGAGATTGGTCGTCCCGGTAAAGTATCTCTCGCATTCTTTGTCTCACGATATTGGACACATCTTGCCGATCCCGTGATTCAAAGTAAGCTTCCCCGACTTTCGCAGGCATGACATGAACTTGTTTCTGTTCAAATTCAATGCCCAAAATTCGCCAGACTTTCCCACTTAATAAAATATTGTCCCCAGGTCTTAAGCCTGGTTCTAAGGCAATCGTTCCAATATGTTGCAACTGGTGATAGACTCTTAGTTCAGGTTCTGTAAAGAATTGCGTATAAAACTCAGCCATTCGAAGTAGAGGCTGCGCTTCATACCCAGAAATCAATTCAAAGTTATCGAGCAACTCTAAATATTCTTTGGACAGCATACTGTCAATTAATTCATTGATTTCCTCTTCCGTAATCTTTTCCCAAACTTTCCCACGTCTTAATTCGGTCAATAAATTAGGTCGCGTTAGCCCATTGTGTTCAATGACTAGAGAAATAATTTGATGTGCTAAGACGTCATAAGGTTTATTCACGGCAGGTGTGTTATCCAGTTGCCCTTCCTCTAACAATTCAATTGTCGCTAAGCCTTGAAGTAAACTCCAAGGTTCATTGGCTATAAAGCGCAGTTTATTCACACCCGTTCGCCGTCCACTTCGCCCAATTCTTTGAGAAAGGGTGGACACATTGGGTGGTGCCCCGTATTGAACCACACTATCAACGGAACCAATATCAATTCCCAATTCTAAAGTAGATGTACAAGTGATTGTAAATTTACGTCCGCGACTTTCTTTTGCGAATTCTTCAGCGAATAATCGCGTTTGTTTAGGTAAAGAGGCATGATGAACAAAATACGAACTAAAATTCTGCATATCCGTCTCTGCTCTTTGATTTAAATTAGACCCGATCTTCTCAACTTTATTACGACTATTTGGGAAAACTAACATCGACTCCTTCAAAGAAGCTTGATAAATCACATCCATCTCTTGTTTGAAAGAATGCATATCCCCTTTTGCTTTCGGAAAATAAAACACTTGGTGCTCCTTTTCATTCACACCTCTATCAACAATGATACTCGTCTCGCATTGATTTTGAAAAAAGCTCTTCAAATTAATGTAGTCATCTTGATTAAGTGTGGCAGAAAGACCTATACAACGTGATTCTCTTTGTGTATAAGTTGCTAAACGATTTAATAAAGATTGCAATTGTATGCCTCGGTTCTCACCTAAAAAGCTATGGATTTCATCAATAATAATCCAATCTGTTTCAGCGAATAATGTCCGAGCCTCATGTGGTCGTCCAACGAGCATTGCTTCAATGGACTCCGGCGTAATTAACACGATACCATTCGGTTTCTTCAGTAATTTCTTCTTCTTGGACGAATTGGCTTCGCCATGCCAACTCGTAACGGTAATACCCATCTCACTACACAAAGACATCAAGCGTTTGAATTGGTCGTTAATTAGGGCTATGAGAGGTGAGATATACACTATTCGAACGCCCGTATCCCAATCTTCTATACTATTCATCGCAGGTAAGAAGGCCGCTTCAGTCTTTCCTGAAGCCGTCGGTGCAGCAATCACAAAGTTATTTGGACTTTCTTGGGCAAAGGTAATCGCCTTTTTCTGAATAGGTCGCAATTCTTGCCAGCCACTTTGATAAATATACTCTCTTAGTGAGCGGTTCAAACGTGAGAAAGCATCCATATTAAATTACCTCGATGATATCGTCATGATCGTCTTCATCTTTTTCTACTGGTGCGCTTAATTCACCAAATTTACTCTCAAGCGCCTCTAAAGCTTTCACTCCTGGGTTTTGACGCATGATCGCGAGTATTTCCATAAAATCTTTGATGACAGCCCGCGGTGTTAAAAATTCTGCAGCACCTGGTCGGTTTAATTGGGCTTCCATATAGCGAATAATTTCTGCTTCAGGAAAATCTATTTCTATACCGTAATTCACTTGATACACATTGAGTAAGTTTGCTAATAACGTATAAATTTCCTCATTCGTTAGAGGTTTCAAAGCCAAAGCTGTTCGGTCTGTATTGATATATTCAGAATCTAAACTTTCTTCTATTCCGAGTCTTCCTTGAAGAGCTCCGTAACTCGCCATTCCACGGCGTTGGTCGTAAACTGTCTTACGAGTCGCTCCGAAGTTTACAAATAATCCCCGTGCCACATCTGATTTACACTCATTATATATATTTAACACACGCTCGTAATTGCGTTCTCTAGAAATTCCATTCGCTAATTTATATAAATTAACCGCTTCATCAAAATTCACTACAAAGCCACTGTAACCAATATCTAAGAATAACTCAGCCATTGTTTTCAGAGCGTCATACCAATTATCATCTTTAATAATTTGGTTAATCCCAAGCTCTCTTTTACTTTCGGTGACTGTGCGAATATCTCCTCGTAACCAGCGTATTGCTTGAACCGTTAGCTGGCGTTGATTGTTAATTAAGCCGTGATAGTATTTGATTAAAGCTTGGCCTAATTCGTAAGATAAGCCGACAGATTTGAAAGAGGTAGTAATATCCAGAATGGTATTTTCAACATCAGTCGCATACTTCGGATCCATCATATCAGCTTGACTGATGCCTTTATCTGCCCCAACCTTTTGAAAAACAGTCATCAGCCACTCTTCGATAATTGTGTTTAAAACATTACCGGATTGCGCTGTTTTAGTAACTAAATTATTCATAATTTCTTTATATAATGCAACGGCACTACCATCACTCGCATATAATCGACGGTTCGGTGTTAAATCAACCGTTGAACTCACAAAGTTTTTTTGTTGAGCTAAATTTTGAATGGTTTGTAGCATGAAACTTTTACCGCTACCAAAATCTCCAACCCAAATTCGCAAATCACTATTTCCTTCTGAAACAGATTCTAAGATACGAATAACTTCTTCCACTTCGTTGCGTCGGCCCACTAATAGATGTTCAATCCCTCTTGTTGGAACGACACCTGCCTCCAAAGCTTTAATAATATTATCTGCGTCTTTACGTCTAACTTTCACCGCCATTAAATACACTCCCTTTTAAAAACTATACGCCCCGATTATAGCATAACACAAGGCTTAAACCAAACATTTGTTCTGTTTTTGTAGGCGGATTTTTTGCGGATGGAACTGGAGACAAACCAATGGTTCATTTGGCCTGAGTTGGGGTAACTTAGGACAAACCGATCGGCCATTTGACTTGAGTTGGGGTAACTCAGGACAAACCGCTTGTTCATTTGGCTTGAGGTGGGGCAACTCAGGACAAACCGCTCGTTCATTTGGCTTGAGGTGGGGTAACTCAGGACAAACCGTTCGTTCATTTGGCTTGAGGTGGGGCAACTTAGGACAAACCGGATCTCCATTTGGCTTGAGGTGGGGCAACTCAGGACAAACCGCTCGGCCATTTGGCTTGAGTTGGGGTAACTCAGGACAAACCGCTCGTCCATTTGGCTTGAGTTGGGGTAACTCAGGACAAACCGCTCGGTCATGTGGCTTGAGTTGGACATTTTTTGCCATTTTGATTAAAATTAAATGAGCATTTGATAAATTTTGTATTTATTTTCTAATATTATGTAGTATACTATAGTAAACTAGTACCATAATTAAATTTTATCAACTATTAAATAGTAAGGGGTTAGTATAATGAAGAAAATTGCCCGTACCTTTGCTACTATTGCATTTATCTTAAGTGTTCTATATCTCATTTACCTGTATATAACGATTGATCAGTCGGCGTCTGCGAATGAAATCAGTCTATCAGATCAATTTACTGCGCACATTATTTCAGTTGGACTGGCATTTTTAATGAATGGTGTGGGTTTAGTCTTCAATTCGAGGAACTTTGTCTTAGCGGGCGCGTTTTTCTATGTTGTGGCCATCTTACAACTACCGGGAAACCTCTTCTTTGTGGCTGTGCAGGCACTCTTATCTGTTACTGCCTTTATTGTCGGGAAGCCGGAAAGAGACCAGTTTATATAGACGGCATCCTGCATGTCTTACGTGATAAAAAGTAGAAATCCAATCTTTAATCGGGTTCACTTGCCATATTTATTAAATTCCCCTATAATTAAGATTAAAAAATTATAATAAAGAGAGGGATTTAATGACTTTAACTGTAAACTTACCCAACTTTACCATCGGAGAAAACGCCTATGACGAAATCGCCACTTACTGTGCACCTTTTGGAACGAAAGTTGCAATTATTGGGGGTAAAAAAGCCTTAGAAGCTAGCCAAGAACGTCTTTTAAATGCCCTATCCAAAACAGAATTAGAGGCCATAGACACGATTTGGTACGGGAAAAATGCAAACTTATCAAATATCGACCGTTTATCTGAAATTGAATCAGTTAAAGAGGCGGATATGTTGTTTGCAGTCGGCGGTGGTCGCGCCATTGATGCGGTTAAATCAGTGGCACATAGACTAGACAAACCTGTCTTCTCATTCCCAACGATTGCCTCTACTTGTGCCCCAACCACCGCAGTGTGTGTCTTGTATGAAGACAGCGACGAGATGCACGGGTTAGAAATGCTTGCGCAGCCACCTATACATTCATTCGCAGATAGTACGGTCATTGCTGAAGCACCAACTGAGTACTTATGGGCAGGAATTGGTGATGCAATTACAAAAGAAATTGAATCAACTTTTTCAGCACGAGGTCGCGACTTATCATTCGAGAATGACTTAGGCGTTAAGATTGTTCAAGGCTGTAACGATCGATTAATAGCGAATGGTAAAGCTGCTATGGACGCTGCTCAAGAGCATAAAGCGAGTCCTGCGATCGACAAAGTTCTTCAAGAAATAATCGGTACAACGGCCTTAACATCAGTGTTAGTTGATAATGACTACAACTCAAACTTAGCTCACGCGCTCTATTACGGAGCGACAGCAACTAAGTCTGGAGAAACTCACTTGCATGGCGAATGGACGTGTTATGGGGCATTGGTCTTACTTACAATGGACAAACAATATGAAACACGCGATAAATTATTTGAATTCATGAAGAGCATTCATCTATCTACAACCTTAGAGCAGTTAGAACTGACATCTGAGGTAGACTTCAATAAGATGATAGATAAGTGTATGACCATGGCTGATATCAAGGTTTCACCCTATGAGATCACACGTGAAATGGTCGTCAGCGCAATACAAGAAGTTGAAGAATTGAATAAATTGTAAAGAAACAGGCAGGTGACTATTGAATCGGTTACTTGCCTATTTGATTGGTTCTAACCTGAAGGCCAGTCCGGAAGAGTTCATACAGGCCCTAGATGGAAAAAAGCCAAATGAATCGTCTACTTTTAGAAGATTCTTTGGATGAGTAGCGCTTTTATACTCAGAAAATCGATCGACTCACTCAGGATATCGAAGTCGACTTCTTAGATCACTTTCTCACCGAGTACGAATCTCTCTTGGAAATTCCAGGGATAAAATAAACTGGAGCCGCAACAATTTTAGGTGAGATTGGTCCTAAGGTCGATGCTTTTTCATCAGTGAATCACATAGCTTCTTGGGCAGGTTTATCTCAAGGTTCGTATGAAAGTTCTGGGATAAAGAAAGCCTATCGCACGACAAGAGGCAATAAGTATCTAAGGACAGCGTTAGCCGCCTGTGCCCAAAAACGATTAAGAATTGTCTGAACGGATCCATTACAATGCAGAGAAAGCACTAGGTCAACGGCAACAGAGGCTAGTGCACAAATAGAAAGCCCCATTGTTTTTTAACAATGAGACTTCCGACATTCTAATTCAGTTATTTATTAATGATTCCCCTGCAATATGCCCTTCAATGGCATTAACTTCTCTTTTATTCGACTTTTGTACTTATTCATAATCTTACGACTTATTCCCAATTCATCCGCAATATCTTGACCCGTATATCCCCCCTGAAGCAAGTAGGCAAATATTTCTCGTTCTTTAACTGTGAGGACTTCATTCGCTTGTTCAATAAACACTTGAATTTCAGGGCTCAGCCCAAACACAAAGTCACTATGCAGCAATTCACTTAATTCTGAGACATCTGATCCGACGAAATCTGTGTTCTCTGCTGACTTTCGAATTAAATCCAAAGTATAACGATATAAACCTTGTTTCGCAAAGCCTAAGAAGCGAACAAGATCCTCTTTAAATGGATCCCCATCAAACTTATCTGCAAGGGTTAATAATTTCAAACGCAACTCCTGGAGATAATCATCATAATCAGCATGGATGCGTCGCATATTTACTCGACTTAAAGTCTTAAAAAGCAATGGCTCAAATTGTGACAATAACTTCTCATGTTCTTTCCGCGGATCCATTTATAAACCTCCTAATAAATGACAAAAGAAACAACCGACATTTACTATTATATACTCGATATGACTAAAATAACATATCAATTGGTTTATATTGAATGCCAATGAATTCACAAAATTATCTATAGTGACGGCTGCCCTTGGTCAAAGTCTCTTAAAGAATCTTTATCAATGTTTAATTGATACTCATGTGGAAAGAAGATCTGAACAAACTCATCGAAAGAGAGTTCCAACGCCCCAAAGAGTGCTCTTAACACTTCGAACTTAGGTTTTGTATGCCCTAACAGGATGTTCGAAATCGTCGAAGGCGACACTCCTATTTCATTTGCTAATTGCTGATTGGTATAACCACAAATATAGATTTTCTGTCGTAACCTCTTACGATCAATTTCATTCATTTTATGTTCCTCTTTTCTAAATATCTAGTATATGATTAATATTATTAATCTAAAAATAAGAATAAACTATTATAAAAGGTTAATCAATTGCTTTTCAACATGTTTACATAAAATTTACAATATACATTATTATATTGATAAAAATATAACCTAAAAAATATTTATCTTGGTGAAAAATATGAAAAAAATTTATTTCTCGGATCACAATATAGCGTATTGACTGCCCTCAGCATCTTTACAAGCTATCTCCCATAATTAGGTCTTTCCGAATTTCTTTACCCTCAAAAAGGTTTTCATACATAAATTATACAAATTGATTGGAATATTTTTGTTTAATAATTACCTAAATTATGAAAATTATGTTTTTAATCTAATTTATTCCATTATATTTTTATAAACTTAAGTGACTTAACAATAAAGTTTTATAATTTAAATTATTTTTACTTATTTTTTTGGATTGTAAATTTTATGTAAAGGTGTGATGGGCGACCGATTTGAGTGGCTGGAGGAGTGTGTGGTGATTATATGTAAAGTCGTTAGTAATTGATTGAGATGCATATATGGGTTGCCAATAAAAAATAAGACTTAGAATTTTGAATGAATTCATAGTCTTAACGAGAATGCCTTCATGAGGTTCCCAATTAATAGTTAAAGTACATGTAGTTTCATCTGTAGTATTGCGAGTCGAATCTACAACTTTGTCCACGTTCATAGGACCATTATAAAGAGACGCGACGCACTGCTTTTTAGATTCTCATTGGTTACAGACACTTTGGCTTTTCAAAGTACCCCCAATCAGTAGACCACCCCATTTTTATCACATCTTCCCTACTGGGCATAATTAATACAAATTTATCAATTGACTTTATTTCCATTTCCATAAGAAACCTTTATAATAAATAAGAATATATATATAAAATGTTGATAAGAGGAGTATGATATGAGAGTCGCAGTTGTTGGCGGTGGGATTAGCGGATTTACCATTATTCGGAAATTGCTATCGCATCCTAATTTTAATAATGATTTAACGATTGATTTATTTGAGAAAGATGCTAACTTCGTGGTGGGAGCGCCTTATGGCAAGGATACGAAAGAAGCTATTATGAATGAGCATGCGCAGGATTTGAGTATTTTCCCTGAGAGTCCTGATGATTTTTTAGTGTGGCTTAGTGAGAATCATGTGGAGTACGCTAACAATGATGCTTTTGTCCCCCGTGAATTTTATGGTGATTATTTATTTGAACGTTTAAGTTATTTAATGAATTCTGAGAAAGTGAACATACACGAATCAGCCATTGTTGATTGTGAGATCGATTCAGAGCGCGATATTTACCGCCTTCAAGCAGATGATGGTCAGTGGCATGAGGATTATCAAACGGTTTTCTTCACAATCGGCCATCCTCCTTATGCGGATTATTATCATCTCGAAGGAACACCCCAATATATTAACAGTCCAGTTCCTATTGATGAGACGCTTGCTCATTTGCAGCCGGACCAATCGATTGGCATCATCGGAACGGGCTTATCAGCTTTAGATGTGGTTAAATATTTATTGAAACAACATAATTGGACGCACCCGATTCGATTATATACTGACGGTAATACTCCTTTTAAAACGGTGAAATTCTCACGCTATCAAGGACAAATTCAACAAAGTTTTTCAGATGAATGGATTGACTCGCATCGCAATCAAGATGGGTTCATCTCTCTTGAAGTGATGGTTGAAACGTTTTTAAATGATTTGAAGGCCAATGATATCGATATCCAAAGGCTCTTGGAATTATACGGGACAGGATCTATTAGCGAAATCCGCTCTGCCATCGCGCATCCCGATATTTCTTTAGAAAAGTTGCGTCGCTATATTGTCATGATGACGATTTATTTGCCGGATCTATATAACGCACTCACACCCCTTGACCGCGATCTTTACAAGCAAAAATACGAACGCGTCTTTAATCATTTTAGAAGCCAAATTCCAGTCGAATCTTTAGCTTTTATCTTGGAGAATTTAGATCAAGGTCGTTTGGAAATTGTGACGCGTTTGAAATCTATAATTACCGAGGATGATTCTTATCAACTGGAAACCGAGAACGGAAAAAGTTATCATGCTGATTATCTCATTAATTGTACCGGTTTCCAATTTGATATCCAAAAGGCTTTAGCATTTGATCCATTAATCAAAAATCTCTACCAACGAGACATGTTAACACCTTACTATCGCGGCGGGGCAATGGTTACTTGGCCTGATTGTCAAGTGGTCGCGAGCCGAGGTTTAATGCCAAATATGTATCTCTTGGGGCATTGGATTTCTAAGATTCATTATGGAAATAACAATATTCACTTGTGTATTAAGCAAGCGGAGCGCGTTGCGGAGGGATTTGCTGCACAATATGGAAATGATGAATAGGTAAATGTAAAAGGGATTGGCCTCGTGATTGTGAACGAGGCCTTTTTTGATATGTATGGCCCTTGTCACCTACCACGAAGCCATTTTTTCCATTTTTTAGCTCCATCCGAATTCTCCATTCATTCAACTGCTCCATCAGACCTACCCGGCTCTCTCTCAAACGAATCGACGAGCTTCAGTGCCTATTTAAAAGTTATATCGCCCTTCATAACAAGCTCAATTAATCTTTCTACCTCCTCTATACTTTTTATTGTACTTGAATTGTAAAATTAAGCTAGAAAAATAAATAAACCATCTGCGGTACACTCAAATCAAATTTCCAACCACGAAAATTAGAGGAGTGACCACAAATGGCCTACACACATCTTACCATGAAAGAACTCGGGTGGATAGAAACTTATTATGATATTGGCTATAAAGCCTATGAAATTGCGAAGAAACTGGGACGATCCAATCAACCGATCTATAATGTTGTCAACTTCCTAAAAGAAGGTGGAACGGTTCATGACTACTTGGAACGTTATACACAGAATAAATCGAAATGCGGCGCCAAGAAAAAAACATTGACAAGTGAACAGTCTCAATACGTTAAGCACCGAGTGGCTGAGGGTTGGACACCCGATGTGATCATTGGTCGAGGTGAAGTAGATCTTGGCTGTTCTATGCGTACCCTCTATAAACGATTTAAAGATAGTACGCTCTTTGATATAACGACGTTACCCATGCAAGGAAAACGAAAACCGAATGGCCATAAAGAAACGCGCGGGAAACAAGGGGACAGAAGAACGCTTGATGACCGAAAACAAGCTTATCCTTCTTACCACAATGAATTTGGTCATTTAGAAGGTGATACCATCATCGGTAAAAACCATAAGAGTGCCGTGATCACCTTTGCGGAAAGAGCGTCTAAGTTAATCATTGCTTTAAAGACACCCGGCCGGAAGGCCGAAGACATCGAGGTCACCTTGACCAACTGGTTTAAACAGCTACCCAAGAATCTTTTTAAGTCGATAACGTTTGACTGTGGCAAGGAATTTTCCAACTGGAAAAGTTTAAGCAATTAACAGGATATTTCTGTTTTCTTTGCAGATCCGGGCTGTCCCTCTCAACGTTGCCTCAACGAACATTCGAATGGGCTCTTGCGTAAAGATGGATTACCTAAACAAATGGACTTCAATGAAGTGAACCAAGCGTTTATTTCTTCGGTCGCCATTCGTAGGAATAAGATTCCTAGAAAGTCTTTAAATTATAAGACCCCGTTGGAGGTCTTTCTTGAGAATGTGTCTGGGTTAAATTATTTCTAGCTTAAATTGACAAACGAAATATTCATAAACTTAATTTTTTACCATCAACCGTTGCTATAAATATTGTATGGATTTATTTGTTACTTTTGAATTCATAACGGTCATTGGATCTTAGAGAATAAAAAATAATCTCCTCTTATAAAATTACTTATTATTTTCTATAAATACATTAACTGTTTTTCTTACTTCTGCATCATTCCCCCTCAACATATGACCGCCACTTTTAAATATTTTCATAGTAAGATTTGGAAATCTGCTTGATACATTCACCATTTTATTTACATCCGTTAGTTTGTCATCTTCAGCTTGCATTATCAAGACAGGTACCTTTAGTGATTCAATATTATAATCATCAAAATTGGCTGCCATATCTGGATTATTGACCTCGCTATCTAATTTTATGCCGATTTTTTTCTTATCAATTGGCAACATCGATTTAATAATATCTTTGTCCATTCCCATAAATTTATTGAATAATGGACTTAATAAGTACATAGGATAGTTATTAACTAATACATCTGGTGGCCCCTGTTTATAATTCACTTTTTCAACTTTTGACTTTTCAGGCATTGCCGATGAATATAAAATCAGTCCCTTACATCTTTCTGGATAATCTAAGGCAAATCTAATTGCTAGCGTTCCTCCAGCTGAAGCTCCCATAATAAAGACTTTATCTATATTTAAATAGTCTAAAAGTTCAACGTATGCTTTTGCTTGTTCTTTAGGAGTCCCATCACCCTTTATATCACTATTTAAGTATCCAAATCTTGAGGGCGCGATTATTCTCAGATTGTTTGATAAATTAGCTATATTTTCATACCCCTGATCAAATCCTCCAAATAAACCATGATTAGAAAGGATTATCTCACCCTCACCCTTATCTAAATATTCCATTTTTCCGTACGATAAATTTGCAATCTTAGGCTCATATTTCTCTAAGTTTTTATTCGCTTGTTCCAATGAATTATCCATGTTAATCTTCATAAACAATAAATAAAATAATGTGATAAGCAATATGAATTTAAATACCACTTTCATTTCTTTACCTCATATCTATCACAAAAATCGTTCATTATTTCTGATAGTTCTTTCTCTCCTTCATTAATGGACTCGATATTTGTATCATATTTCTGAATTAGAAAAAATATTGGAGTATAAAAATTTATGGCCATTGTTTGAACATCATCTTTTATAAAATAATCATTGTCCATTAGGTATTGAAAAACTATTTTTTGATATTCAATAGGAGATTTAATGAATATTTCCATATATAAATCATCAATTTCTTGATTGTTATATCGGTCTTTTAATAGCATCTTCCTGAAGTTTGAAGCGACTGGATCCAATAAATGATACTTGAATAAATCTATTGCTATATTTATAATTTCTTCCCTACTTTTATCAGCATATACTTTAGAATTTTCTCCGTTTTTTGGTAAAGACAAATTTTCTCTTTTTTCTTCTAACTGGCATCTAAAATATTCTATGCAGTGACTAAAAATATCTTGTTTACTTTTATAATGCTTATAAAGGCTTGGTGCCTTTATCCCTACATTTTCTGCTAATTCATTTAGTGATATTTCATTGAAACCCTTCATAGCAAATAGTTTTAATGATTCTCTTAAAATTTTCTCCTTCGTCTTCATTCCATACCCCCTTATGCTAATGTTCATTAGCCAACTCAATTATAAGCTAATATTCATTAGCTTGTAAATAACATTATTTAGTTAAAATAAATTTAGCCAGCTCAATGAATAATTGAGTCTGGCTTTTTAGTTACTTATTAAATAAGATAGTTGAAAATATTGTTGTCGACTTTATCTGTTTTTGTTACAATTCCCATTCTTCTCATCGAGTAACGAAATGTTTCTTCTCGTCATATTTCTGTTCTTGATACACAGATGAGCCGTCTTCAACTCTGCCATCGCTTTTCGGTTCCAATATATATTATATTAACTACTATGGAGATTCAAAGTATTTTGGCGGATTTTATAATGAACTTAGCCATTTAAAATAAAAAAAACGCCACGTGAATTCGATGTTATATTGAAGTTACCACAACTCTCAATAGACAAGGATGAATTCACATGACGCAAACCCATGATAACACAGTTTCACGCAAGGGAAAACACCTTTCCTACTCAGAACGTTGCCAAATCGCTATCCTGAAAAAGGAAGACTATTCCAACCGTCAGGTTGCCAAAGTGCTGGGACGTGTTCCGCAAACCATAAACAATGAGATTGATCGCGGAACCATCACCCAGTTAAAACGCCAAACGCAAAATGGAAAAGTGTATGACACCTACTATTCTGTTTATGACGCTGATGCAGGACAGGCCTTCTATGAAAAGCAACGACTGAACTGTGGCAGACGCCCCAAATGGGCGAACACAAATACCTTCATTGACTGGGCAGATGACAAAATGTTAAATGAAAAATGGTCGCCGGACGTCGTGGTCGGATTTGCCAGAAAACACACGCTGTTCGATTGTGCCATCATTCCTGGAACAACCGCTCTTTATCAATGGATTGACCGCGGAATCATGCGAACAAAGAACATGGACTTGCTTGAAAAACTGTCCCGTAAAATCAAAGCGGGCCGCCCAGGACACCGATCCAACAAGCGTGTTCTCGGGACGTCAATTGAAGAACGCCCTAAAGAAGTTGAAACCCAGGAAACATTCGGTCATTAGGAAATCGACACGGTCGTGGGAAACAAGACCAAGTCGGATGCCGTGCTGCTGACGCTGGCTGAACGGCAGACAAGCTTTGAAGTCATCCTAAAGTTGAACGGGAAGGACACCGAATCGGTGGACCAAGCGGTTCAACAGCTAAGAGAACGGGCTGGCGCTAACTTCGATCAATTATTTAAGACCGTGACCTCCGACAATGGCTCGGAGTTTTCGGGGCTACACGATGCTCTGCAAGATGTAGCTGACATCTATTTCAGCCACCCCTATGCTTCTTGGGAGCGTGGGACGAGCGAAAACCAGCACAAATTAATTCGCCGTTTCGTTCCCAAGGGAAGCCCGATTAGTGAGGTGAGCGAGAACCAGATTTTGCGGATCCAGCGTTGGATGAACGATTACCCGCGGAAAATTTTGGGTTATGCAACACCACATGACACATTTGTTCAAGCATTCAAGCAAGAACGATTGGGGGCTTGACCTATCATTACTTGACCTCGGCATGGCTTCATGTCTGGAAAGATGGCCTGAGGCCAGACTGGTCGGAAGACTACCATCCCTCAGTTCAATATCAGAGGGTCACTGATTTAGAATAACAAGGCAGTTACGGTACCAAGCAAATGAGTTACCTGTAGTGGCTAACTTAAACTTGAAATTTACGAAAATGATTTTATGTCTACCGCAACGCTTTTTATATACTTTATAGCGTTTGTAGTAATCAATTGCTGAGTTACCTTGTTTCAACAAATTAATAACGTTATAAATGGGCTGACGTGAACGCCTTAAGCGTTCAGCAATCATCGCAACAGAAATATTTTGATGATAATAAGATTCTATCATTACTAATTCATCCGTGGTAAGATGGGAGTAGGTCATTTATGATCACTCCTATTCTTCGTGGTGGAAGTATAGTTTGAGTGTATCATAAATGACTTTTTTATCTGTCTAGCTTAATTTTACAATCTACGGTGTATTTAATCTTAGCTAGCAAATAATAATTGAAAAGAACTTTATACTCCATTTTTCGATAACTTCAAATCATATATCGTAGTTCCCCCATCACTCCTCCAACCTCCCCAATTCCAATATCTCAATCACATTCGGTTTGGGTTGGCGGACTATCCCTGCCTTGGTCAACTTCGTCAAACTTCTGCTGAAGCTTTCTGGAGACATTCCTAGGAAGGATGCGAGTTGTTTTTTGGTTGAAGGGATCTCAATTGATAAGCTTTCTTGTTGGTTGTATGCTTCTAACAAGTAAGCCGCTAGGCGGTGGGACGTGCTTTCTGAAGTTATCCAAGTGGTTTGCTGTTCGGATTCGTTCAGGCGGTTGGATAACTCTTCCAGTAATTCTATAGCAATCTCTGGATTTTGAAGCAAGACATCTTTGAAGACATCGCGCTGAATACTGCAGACCGTTGTTGGCTCCTCCGCCTTGACATAGCGGTTTATTTGCCGGTGGCTGAACAATCCGGATTCTCCAATGAAGTCGCCCGCTTCTAATTGACGAATATACTGCTCCTTTCCCGACGCAGATAAGCGATATATTTGCACAAGACCCTTCTGAAGTAGATACAACGTATCTGAATCATCACCCGCTTGGTATAAATATTGCCCTGCCTTAAACTTCTTAACTTGAATCTGAGCTTGAATCTTCTCAATCTGATCACGTGTCAATGTTTGGAACAGGGGAATCGTGCTTATACAATAATGATAATTGGAAAAATCCATATACTCATCCTCTCACTAATGATTTATCTCCTCTCATTATAAGGCAAAGCTACCGACTTTTACTCTTTTTTGCATAAAAATAAAAAAAGCCAGAACATATTCGCCCTGGCTCATTTAATCTAATACTAATTATTTTTCTTGGCTCGCATCATAATCTACTGCTTTAACGAAGACATCGATATTCCCAGCAACAGCCTTAGAATAAGGGCATACAGTATGTGCCTCATCCGCTAACTTCTGCGTCTCTTCGCGATCAAAGTCTTGAATTCCCACTTGAATCTCAACTTCTAACTTAAAATCCGCCGCATCCGGCTTCTTGTAAAGACGTACTGTATGAAGAACTTGCGACGCATTCTTAACCTTATGCTTACCCTTCACCAATTCTAAAGCTCCGTGGAAACACGCACCGTAACCTAAGGCGAATAACTGCTCAGGATTCTGACCTTCACCCGAACCACCCATATCTTTAGGTGTCGTAATCTTCACCTCATACGTCCCATCCGCTAAGTAACTCACTCCATCACGACCACCCGTATTCACTGCACTTGTCTCATAAAGTTGTTGATAATCCGTCATCCCACATTCTCCTTTACTTATTTGATACCCCCATTATAGCACATACTAATCCTATTGCTCTTGACATAGGTCAAGGCTTGGCGAAAGTTTATGACTAGAATTCACAAAAATATTAAACTTGTGATTGCCCTGTAAGTGGATGAATCTATGCCATCACAGCTGGCGACTTAATATTGTCGAGTTTAATAACGTCTCGTTGTGCTTCACGAGACTCTGTTCCTCGCTAAATAGAGCCTCGAGTAAAAACTCTTAGAAAAGTTATTAAATCACTTTTCTAAGGGTCAACATTAAGTCATTGTGTGAAATGCGGGAAATACGGCTACACTTCAGTGTTTTGCACCTGTTTGTTGAGCCAGGATTTTACTATCTCTTTTTCTCTTCCCCTAGGCGCTCTGCGATGACTTGACTTGAGGTCACTATTAAGTTCATCAATAAACAAGCTTATCCTTCTTACCACAAAGAATTTGGACATTTAGAAGGTGATACCATCATCGGTAAAAACCATAAGAGTGCCGTGATCACCTTTGCGGAAAGAGCGTCTAAGTTAATCATTGCTTTAAAGACACCCGGCCGGAAGGCCGAAGACATCGAGGTCACCTTGACCAACTGGTTTAAACAGCTACCCAAGAATCTTTTTAAGTCGATAACGTTTGACTGTGGCAAGGAATTTTCCAACTGGAAAAGTTTAAGCAATCATCAGGATATTTCTGTTTTCTTTGCAGATCCGGGCTGTCCCTCTCAACGTGGCCTCAACGAACATTCGAATGGGCTCTTGCGTAAAGATGGATTACCTAAACAAATGGACTTCAATGAAGTGAACCAAGCGTTTATTTCTTCGGTCGCCATTCGTAGGAATAAGATTCCTAGAAAGTCTTTAAATTATAAGACCCCGTTGGAGGTCTTTCTTGAGAATGTGTCTGGGTTAAATTATTTCTAGTTTAAATTGACAAACGAAAATATACATCTTCACTCACACCAGCGTCTTCCCCCACAAAACCAGCCGGACTACTATTACCACTAGCTCCTTCACCTTCATAAGGAACACTTAATCCTTCTGCTTTCGACAGGTATTCTGAATCACCCGTACTCCATAATTTCAACTTATTCTTAGCAGCGTAGTCTTGGGCTTGGTAGATTGCTTGGACATACTTACTGTTAGGGAGGTAGCCATTGATATAGCGAGCGATAGCTAAGCCTCAGTGACAAGAATCTTTTGAAGCAAGATGCCATCAACCCAGATATGGACTAGATCCCTTTGATACTTATCTTTGGTTGCCCTTCATACTCGATTTGTATGAGGACAGCCTCTTTGAGCAAGTCGCGCACCCTATTCTTCGCCTCTTTTGCGTAAGGTTTATTCTGCATCTCTGACGCATCAATGAGCAAGAATCGTGCTTTTATAGATGGTTCCTCTGCTCGATCCAAGATAAAATCAGTCGTATCGCCATCAATCACACTGAAATCCTTGACAGTAATAAGCTCGCTTTTGTTCTGACTCTCGGCGAGTATTTTGTAGCCTAAGATCTCTTCTGTGACTTTTGCACTGATTGCGGTAGGGAAGATGACGCTGATTAAAATCACAACCACCATGAAAGTATTGATTAATTTTTTTCATCGTAATTCTCCTCCCTTCGTTCTATAACTAGTTATTATACTCCGCTTTAATATTATGACAATGATGGGTGTTTTTAGGAAAAACAAAAACCAGCTTCCTACATTACTGTAGAAAACTGGTTGTATTTTTAATATCTATTGGAAAACGATTGTGTAATTTCCATCCTCAATCTCTGGGTTAATTTTCAAGACTGTCATAATCGCTTGTTGGGCTTGTTTGTTAGCTTCTTCTAATAGGCCGTTAGCAGTGGCTTGTTCTTCAACCACTTTCTCTTGCTCAATAGCGAAGGCTTGATAGTCTTCAATCTTAATTGGGTTGAAGATTGAGTTCTCTTCGTCCAACACTTTGATAGATACTTCATCTAGTTCATGAGACAGAATTTGAGAATCCGGGATATCAATGTAAATTTCTGCATCTCTCACATCAACATTCACAGCTTCCATGTCAATCCCAGCATGGATAATACCTGAATACGTTAAGATAAAATTCTTCTTAGTGAAAGGAACGTTCCAACCGTAAAATGTGTTCTGGTCCTCGAATGCGCCAGCATTAGTGTAATGATATTTAGTCGTAGTCAACTCTGATACCGTTTCAATCTGATGTTGTATTAAATTACTATCAATAGTTGGGCCTTCTTCTTCATCACCACTTGTTATAGCATAAACTCCTATACCCAATAGAAGAACAAGTACACCAATCACTAATGCAGTAAGAGAAAAAAGATTCAACGACTTAAATGCATTCAACCACTTTGGTGAAGAATTACTTCGTTCCTTGTTATCCCCAACAGTTGACTCATCTTTCAAAACTTTTTCTTCTTCCGTCAACTTTTTATCATCCATATCGCTACCTCCAATAATTAGTTTATCGTGTTTAACTTGTAATAACAGTCAATTTATTATAACAAATTAAACGGCAATAAGCCTTAACTATTTTTAGTCTTTTTGACTATTTTCAATCTTCGCCGATGTAATAAGAGAGGTTACAACAGCCATCAACTTATTACCATCAATACTTTTACTAATATTAAAATTCTCCTGATTTTCTTTATTACTTATCAGATTCTTCCAGAAGACTTTTACATCTTGCTCGTAGAGATTAATATCATAGAGAAGATTCGCTAAGTAAATGATTAAGTCTTGATGACTATATATCTCATCTATACTTAAGCCTCCAAAATTATTCGCTTCCTCAAGTAAGACAAACTTTCTAAAATACTCTGGTGGCACATTGGATTGTAAGCCCAATAAAGGGTTAATTAATAGCTGAATAGATGATATTAATAAATTAATTGACATCCCTAGAGCATATTTTTGAGAATTAGACAACATATCATAATTATGTTCAAATTTCTTAATCATGCGGGATAACTCTTCACAGCACAGTCGTTGGTTACTTTTTTCACGCTTACGCCAATGGTAATAGCCACTTTTGGAGACACCTAAAACTTGGCACACCTTCACAACACTAAACTCGTGTTGGTGCTGTTCTATGAAGTCATAAATTACTTCTGGTCTTTGGCGAAGAAGTCCATACCCTTTTTTAAAATTGCGTTTTCCTCTTCAAGATCACGCAATTTCTTTTGAAGGTCTTTCACTGCTTTGTCTTCTGGTGCGCTGTTCCCACTGCCGATAAAGTTTGAACCGTCTTCACTTTCTTTAAATTTTTTGACCCAGTTGTGAAGCGTTTGTTCGGCTACATCTAATTCTCTAGCTACTTGCGCGACAGCTTTTCCAGTTTGGACGACTAACTTTGCTGCGTGTATTTTAAATTCTTTATTATGTTGTTTTCTCATTGTCTTACACTCCATCCGTTCAATTGGTGTATGTTTAGTATACATTAAACTCCCAATTTAACGTGTCCCATATTTAGACTAACATCAAACTGCTCAATACTTATATCTCTATACTGCATATAAACACTTACTTTCAAAAAGATATTTGTAATTAATAATAACTTTTTAGGGGGAATAAGCAAAGGGAATTTTGTTGATGCATAAAATCAGACCAGATTATAAGTATTGTAGAAAATGGGGTTAGATTTCTGTAATTAGCTAATGAACAAAATTTTGTATAGTAATTAAATAATAAATAAGCAGGAAATCCGTTACTATCAGTAACGGATTCCCTGCTTTCAATTGTTATTTCTCTTTTATATTTCTACTTCAATTATTTCGCAATTTCTTGCCCAGCAATACGCCCGAAAGTAATTACATCTGAGATAGCATTGCCACCTAAGCGATTCTCACCATGCACAACGCCTGTTGCTTCACCTGCAGCATAAAGCCCTTCGATGACATTCCCCTCTGTATCTAATACTTGAGCTTGTGTATTAATAACTACTCCACCCATTGTATGATGTACAGACGGTTTACATTTCATCAGATAATATTTACCCTTTTCTAACGAGTGAAGTCCTGAACGATGATTGAAATCTGGATCTTTGCCATCCTCAGCATATTGATTTACCTTTTCTACGGTCTGTTTAAGCGCTTCTGAATCAATATCAAAATGTTCTGCTACTTCTTCAATTGAATCACCTACAACAAGTAGTTCTGACTCTAACAACTCATTGTATTCTGCCTCATGAAGCTCTTTAGATTGAGAAATTTGGTCTAGCTCATCATTCCATAATTGGTAGGCGTAAGAACCGGTTTGATCTAAGATAGCTTTAGAAATCACATCTCTACGTTCTAATTCTTCAACAAACCGTTGACCTTCCTGATTTATAAGAATAGCTCCATCAAATCGAGTATCAGCGAGTAATGAAATCATACCTGTTTCAGGGTTAGAGACCGGGTATGTTTGAATATTTTCCATATTGGTTAGAGCAGCTCCAACTTCTTCTGCCATTGTTAACCCATCCCCGGTTGATCCGACTGAAACTGTACTTAAATATTCCTCGCCATATTCAGAATTGGCTTCTTCACGCATTTCAACATTCGCACCAAAACCTCCACTTGTTATAATTACACCATCATTAGCATGGAATTTATAATCCGTTCCATTATTATGAGTTGCTTCAACACCAACGACTTTATTATTTTCGTCTTGGATCAGTTTTGTAGCTTTAGTATCAAGATAAGTAGCCACACCTACCTCATCAGCCTTATTCTTTAATTTTATTACTAACTCCTGACCAGTGTGCCCAAGAGGAATTAATGCACGCTCAACACTGTGTCCTCCGAATTGGAAAAGCTGATCTTCATAAAATTCTACCCCTACATGGTCTTTCAGCCACTCCGCAGAAGCTAAAGCATTTTCAGCTAAAACTTGAATAATTTCAGGGTCTCCCTTTTCATTCCCACCTTCAAATGTATCCTGATAATATAATTCAACACTATCCTTTTCAGAAATACCTAATTTCTCTTGAACCCAATTACCCGGTGCATTCATTTCGCCCCCACTAATAAGAGTATTACCTCCTACTGCAGGCATTTTTTCTAGTAACAAGACTGACTTCCCAGCTTCAGCTGCTTCAATAGATGCACTTAGTCCTGCACCACCAGCTCCAATAATGACAATATCATAAGTTTCTTCTTCAATTTCTCTCGACTCTTCAGTATTACCTTTTTCTATTGTAGTAAGTGAGATACCTGACTTTTCGATCGCATCTTGCACAGCTTGTAAAAATCCTTCACTTGTCGCTGTTGATCCTGATACAACATCCACTTCTACAGAATTATTCTCAATAATGGCGTCACTTAGTGATTGATACACCGGTTCAGCGAGCACTTCATTCTCCTGACTATCAAGCACCTCAATCGATTGAATCTTTTCATCTTCAACCGTCACTTCTACTTTTACATCCCCATGCTTTCCTTGTCCAATCCCTTCAAACACTTTAGCATCGACAGATTGAGAAGGTATTACTGACATCAACACGGCTAGCATTAATAATAATACTGTAAAGATAAGACTTGATTTATTAATAAACTTCATATGTTTTACTCCTTTATAAATTATTTTGATTAACTGAATGCCACTCTAGAGGATAGTTCAATGGTTTACAAGTTACTTTAAAAAAATACTCGAATCAAATTCGAGACTTTTCAATGACAGATAGTCAAAAAAAAAACATTTAAGAATACTACAGCCTCCTCCCTTTTGATTAATTAGTATTGAAAAAACCTTCATAGACTATCATACGATTGCCGTTCATATTGTTATGCACTCTTCAAATTCATTATATAAATATTTTTTATATGAGTCAAGGGATAATCAAAAATTATCATTGATATTAGATGACAATCAACTGGGAAGAGAGAACTGATACTATGTTAAGAAATTGGACAAATTAAATTGAGATATTCCAAAATATTTAATTTGAAGCTAACGCGCTTCGCTTGCTGGCCTTATCGTAACAGTTTCCTTTGCGGCTCATGCTCGTAATC
This sequence comes from Ruoffia sp. FAM 26255, assembly GCF_045528525.1. Taxonomy (NCBI): domain Bacteria; kingdom Bacillati; phylum Bacillota; class Bacilli; order Lactobacillales; family Aerococcaceae; genus Ruoffia; species Ruoffia sp. FAM 26255. Next base: position 26,454 of record NZ_JBGQQX010000010.1, read on the forward strand.
ATGTTGTGTTCACGCAGAATTCCTCGGTATTCATGTGACGCATACTGGCTGGTACGATCTGAATGATGAATCAGTCCTTCTGTTGGTTTTTGTCTACCAATCGCTCGCTTTAGCGCAACGATGACTAGCTCTTTTGTCATTCGATGGCTCATATGCCAACCTAGTATTCTTCGCGAATATAAATCCATAATGGTCGCTAAATATAGCCAGCCTTCATTCGTGCGGATATACGTAATATCGCCGACCCAAACCTTTCCAGGAGTGTCCACTTGAAATTTTTGATTCAGTAAATTTGGATAAATCGGAAAGGAATGTTTGGAATTCGTTATCGCTTTATATTTCTTGACCTTTTTTGAGCGAATTCCCTCCGCTTTCATAATTCGGGTTACTGTTTTCTGAGAAACATTTATTCTTTTTTGATTTAATTTTTTCGTAATTTTAGGACTGCCATAAATAGAGCGTGAATTAATATAAACCTCTTTTATTTGGCGGGTTAACTCTTCACAGCACAGTTGTTGGTTACTTTTTTCACGCTTACGCCAATGGTAATAGCTACTTTTGGAAACACCTAAAACTTGGCACACCTTCACAACACTAAACTCGTGTCGGTGCTATTCTATGAAATCATAAATTACTTCTGGACTTTGGCGAAGATGCCCATAGCCTTTTTTTAAATTGCGTTTTCCTCTTCAAGATCACGCAATTTGTTTTGAAGGTCTTTCACTGCTTTGTCTTCTGGCGCGCTGTTCCCACAGCCAATAAAGTTTGAACCGTCTTCACTTTCTTTATATTTTTTGACCCAGTTGTGAAGCGTTTGTTCGGCTACATCTAATTCTCTAGCTACTTGTGCGACAGCTTTTCCAGTTTGGACGACTAATTTTGCTGCGTGTATTTTAAATTCTTTATCATATCGTTTTCTCATTGTCTTACACTCCATCCGTTCAATTGGTTTATGTTTAGTATACATTAAACTCCCAATTTAACATGTCCCATATTTAGACTAACATCAGCTTGACCAATTCAATCATCCACCCCAAGCTGACATTTCATTATGGTAGTGCAAGCTACTACGTAATATTCAATAAAAGCCCCTTATTTTACATTAATAAGAAATCATTTCTATCTATTTCATTATTATGTCTTCTAACAAATAGTTGGAATTATATAGTTATTAAACATTATTTGAGGCAGAATTATGCTAAAAGAATATCAAGTAAGTCGCCCTATCTCTTCCAGTAATGGTGGAGCACCTTCTGATTAGAAATAGCTTTTCTCCGCACTTGGTAGAGCTAAAGTCCAAACAACTGGGGCTATCTAGTCGCTATAATCATGAACTATGTAGAATTCCTTTACACCAAACAAATTAACTATAATTTGATACCATTATTTTTCTAAAATATCTATTTTATGCCTAGTGCGACTTCCTTTGAGTAAAAGCATCCTTACGTAAAAAACACCTCCCTAGATTAATTTCTAAGGAGGTGCTCACATATAGTCTATTCTTCACCACTTGGGTAGATAAGATATTCTTCACGAGTTGATTTAAATGATAGTAATTTTTCGTCCCATTTTGCGATGATTTCTTCCACTGGCTGGCCTGCTTTCAAGTCCTCTTCAATAGACGACTTACCAGTTAATTTAGCTAGCCATTGATCTTCACGCCACTCAATCTCATCTGGGTATAGATTATTCAACACGTGAATCATTGATAGACCCGTATAAAGTGGATCATATTCTTCACGGTCTGTCACATAAACTTCGACCCCCTCAGCGAGCTTCCCTTCAAGCTTTTGTCCAGGAGCGGGAGTAAAGGCAGCTGCTCTGAATTTAACACCACTTAAGTTAAGGTCATTCAATGCTTGGGCGTATTCCTTACCATTCACAAAGTCCGAGCCAACCAATTGGAATGGTTTTGTTGTGCCTCGACCTTCGGAAACATTCACGAATGTCTCAAATAATCCGGTAATTGGGTAAACATCTATACTATCGGTTGTTGGCATATTGGGTGATGGCATTACGAATGGAATATCTAGTTCAGCATAAGATTCACTTCGGTCATAACCTTGCATTTCAACCACTTCTAGGTCAACACCCAAATCAAATTCCCCATTAAAATACTGTGCTAACTCTCCAAAAGTCATCCCGTGAACTAACGCTAAATCCTTCAAGCCAACAAAAGAAGAATGTTCTTCTTCAACAACTACTGGACCTGCAACTAAATCTCCACCTAACGGGTTCGGACGGTCAAGTACGACCACTTGCTTCCCTTCTTCAGAGGCTGCTTCCATAATATTATACAACGTCCAAACGTAAGTATAATAAGTTACCCCCGCATCTTGAATATCAAAGACGAGTAGATCCACATCTTTTAACATCTCTGAACTTGGTTTACGTGTCTCCCCGTATAAACTATATACTGGTAATTCTGTTTCTGGATCCGTATAAAACTCAACATACTCCCCCGCTTCAGCATTCCCACGAACCCCATGTTCTGGACCATATAAAGCGGTTAATTTAATATCAGAATCTTCAAATAACAAATCAACAGTTGTATTTAAATCCTGGTCAACTCCGGTAGGATTCGTTACAAGCCCCACTCGCTTCCCTTCAAGTAAATCTTTGTGATCAGACAACAACATTTCTAGACCAAACTTGAAATCATCTTCAGCCTGCACTACTGGCAAGCTAGTAATTAGAAGTGACAAACCTAACATAAACACCCCTAACGCCTTCAAAACACCCGACATACTTCCTTTTCTCTCCATACACTTTCATTCCTTTCTGATTAACTATAATTACACGCCAAATTAGTGAAGCGCTTTCTTTAATTTATTATAAACATTTGAAATATAATTACAAGTCATATCTCACGATTATGAAATAAAATTTATGAAAATCAAATAGAGTTCTTCAATTTATGATGTTGGTGAGTTAATCTCACTGATATCATAAATCGTAGAACCATAAAATAACAAAATTTCTTCAGAAGTGAATACAAAAAAAGGAGGATTAAGATACCACTCTCCCTCAAAAAATACTCTACTAACTCAACTCCGTCTCTCGCACAGACTCACTAAAACCTCTGACATTATAATTTGTATGATACTCACTCATTGCTTGTTCGTAATACAAGTCACCAAAAACTTTATTAACGACATTGATGCCCATCATGCTTTTAATCAACGGATTAAACAACTTGGTCACACCTATACGATGATTGGATATCTTCCCAATTTCTTTAACAAGATCCGTTGTTGTGACATAATCTACATTTTGAGGATGGTAATAACCTCGGTCCTGGTTATCAATAACTAACCTTAGAAACTCTGATAAGTTATCTACATGTAACATACTACGTCTATTATCATAATCAGGGAAAAGTGGTGTAACTTTAGCTAACTTAGAAAGTCTAGGATAATTCCCTTTCGATTCATGCCCATAAATCATTGGCGGACGAACATAAGCCACTCGAAAATCCTCGGATTCCAATCGCTCTAACTCGCGCTCAGCTTGCAACTTACTATCCCCATAGAAATTATCTGGCTGAGGCACTGTATCTTGTCTAATAGCAGCTTGATCAGTCCCAAAGACAATCATACTACTCATATAAACAAAATGCCTTACACCCTCTTTTTTAGCCTTGCTGGCCACTTGCACAGTTAGATCACGATTGACTGAATAATACAAATTTTCTAATGACTTATTTGATGAATTATGTGCTATCCCCGCCACATGGATAATTGAATCATAACCACTCCAGTCGATATCTTGCCACTTATCAGTTTGCAAGGATACCTTATCAACTTGATACTTTTCTGGCCAGAGAGCTAACCATGCAGCAAGCCTATTCCCTATATAACTATTTCTTCCTGTAATTAGAACTTTCTTCATTATCAATTCACCTAACCCAATTTATTTACTAACTAAGACTTACCCCATTATAACAAAATAAATCTGCCCTATGAACGATATACACAATATAAATGACTTACATGTATTATATGTTTCTTACATAGAAATAATAAAAAAGTGTTAATGAAAGGATCTCTCTCACCAACACTAACAAAAATTCTACTGTAATTAAAAGCGTTCCACAACTCTCATCAAATAATCCTTCAATCCATCCTTCAGTTCCGGATGTTGTAGCCCATACTCGATATTAGCCTCTAACATCCCTAATTTATTTCCTACATCATAACGTTTCCCTTTGAACTCTAAGGCAAAGACACGTTGCGTCTGATTTAAAGTATCAATTGCATCTGTCAATTGTACTTCACCACCTCGCCCTGGTGCTTGCGTTTCAAGAATATTAAATATCTCTGGCTTCAATAAGTAACGACCAATGATGGCTAGGTTACTTGGTGCATCTTCAGGCTCAGGCTTTTCAACAAAGCTGTTAACCGCATAGATTCCCTCTTCTACTTCAGATGTCGGATCAATCACACCGTACTTAGACGTCTCTTCATGGGGTATTGGTATAACAGCTAACGTGGATGCTTTCATCTTGTCATAATTATCAATCAATTGCTTGGTCAAAGGGACATCATCGACCATGATATCATCCCCTAACATGACCACAAATGGCTCATTACCAACGAATGAGCGTGCTTGATAGACTGCGTCCCCTAAACCTTTAGGGCGTTTCTGGCGTATAAAATGCAGTCGAATCTCCGTTGTTTCTTCCACTAAGGCAAGCAATTCATCCTTACCCGTTTCTTGCAAATTATACTCTAATTCAAAATTCGCATCAAAATGATCTTCAATTGGACGTTTGCCTTTACCAGTGATTACAATAATATCTTCAATCCCTGAAGCAATCGCCTCCTCAACGATAAACTGAATCGTTGGTTTATCTACGATTGGAAGCATCTCCTTCGCAATCGCTTTTGTTGCAGGTAAAAAACGTGTTCCCAATCCAGCAGCTGGGATCACTGCCTTACGTACTTTTGACATAATCATTCTCCTTCTTAATAACTATAAAATAAAGGAACTTCACAAAAAATGAAGCCCCATAAATTAATATTACAAATAAATCTAATTATTATTATATACATCACGTGTATAAATCTTATGGCTCACATCTTGAATATCTTCGGATATACGGTTCGCTAAAATACTGCTTGTTATTAATTTGAATGCCGATAAGTCATTAACAACCTTATACCCTTCAAAGGTTTCTTCTTTAATCGTTGGTTCATAAATGACCACTTCAACACCTTCAGCACGAATTTGCTTCATAATGTCAAAAATCGCTGCTTGTCGAAAATTATCAGAGTCTGTCTTCATTGTTAAACGATGGATACCGACAACTTTTGGCTCCTGTTTCAATATTTGGCTCGAAATGAACTCTTTACGTGTTACGTTAGAATCCACAATCGCACGAATTAAATTGTTTGGCACATCCCTATAGTTCGCAAGCATCTGTTTAGTATCTTTTGGTAAACAGTAACCACCGTAACCAAAAGAAGGGTTGTTATAATAGTCTCCGATACGGGGATCTAGGCTAACACCGTCAATAATTGAGTTAGTATCTAACCCTTTAGACTCAGCATACGTATCTAATTCATTAAAGTAAGACACACGTAAAGCTAAGTAAGTATTAGAGAATAACTTCACTGCTTCTGCTTCAGTCGAAGGCATTAATAAGACATCTACTGAACTATCAGCTGCTCCTTCAACCATCAAGTCCGCAAACTTCTGAGCACGCTCAGACACCTCACCGACAATAACACGTGAAGGATGTAAGTTATCATATAATGCCTTACCTTCACGTAAGAATTCAGGTGAGAATACAATCCGCTCAGTCTGATACTTCTTGTTAATCCGTTTAGTATAGCCAACAGGAATCGTTGACTTAATAATAATGGTTGCTTCAGGCGCATAAGATAATGCATCCTCTAACGCACTTTCCAATGCCTCTGTATTAAACTGATCATTCTCATCATCATAATCTGTTGGTGCAGCAATAACAACAAATTCCGGCTGATGCCCATAAGCATAATCCTTATCAATCGTTGCTTCCAGTTGAAGCTTTCCATTCGCTAGAAAGTCTTCAATCTCTTTATCCTTAATTGGTGACTGTCCTTGATTAATCAAATCAACCTTGGCTTGGACAATCTCCAAAGCTCTAACATTGTTATGTTGGGCTAGTAAGACAGCGTTAGATAATCCCACGTATCCTAAACCTACGACTGTTATATTCATTCGTTACTCCTTTAAAAGAAAATTAGTTTCCACAATCAATATTTTTATATACAGATTAACACATATAATAAATTGTTAATTTTATAACCATCCTTATAACATTGTGATTTACATTATCAATACCCTTCTTCCAATAAAAAAACTATATAATATAAATGACTCACACTTATATTATATAGACTAACTTGTACTTTGATAAAAAATTCCTACACAGTTTCATAACTCTCAAATGCCCGATTATTGTATCGATACTCATCGAATATATAGACATACACATTAGCATGTTCTAACAAATAAGGGATGAAATTATCTTTAGCATCGATATTATTACCAGCATGAATATGGTAATTAAAAAACTAACATATTCTTGCTTAATAATATAAAACGTCGGCACACTATATAGAAAGATTACTTCAGCTGGCTTCTATTCAAAGCCAATAACCTTACATTCAGTATCAATATCTGATGTACCACCACGAATTAATTGAACTGGAACCCCTCGATTATATAGACTAATAATTTTCTCTTGCTTCTCTTTGTAGAGATTAATAAAGTCAGTTAATTCAAAGCCAAATAAATTATCTTCGACGACAATCATTAAGTCATCATTAACTTGTTAATTATCAATCAAGGTCTGTATATCTCCAATTGCAGCAAAAACCGTTTCATTCGATAATGTTCCATCATTAAAAACGGTTAACTAACACATTAATTCGCTTGATTAAACCAATCGGTAAAGTGGCTGAATACTTCTCATTCATCACGATATAGACCTCATCTAGCACTTCAACTTGATTCAACTTCTTAATGATAAGATTTAAGATACTTTTGCCACCAGTTTCAAGTAAAGGCATTTGTTGATTCTTCATTAATGGGAAAAGTCAGGTTGCATAACCTACTGCAAACATAATTGCTTTCATGCTTATTCAAACCCATTTAGATTAACAAACCGGGCACCATCCTATGTCTGACAAAAATTCACTTCATAGACATCCTTATAATCAGGATATTTACTCGAATAGTTGGCAACAATCTGTGCTTTAATATACTCCTTAAAGTCAGGATTCACTATACCAATTACAGCACTACAGTAACCTCCACCACTTGGACGGGACTCATATACCCATTCAGTTTTCTTCAAGATATTGTTGATAGTCTAATCTCTGGTATGCCTGATTCTTGTTTATAGAATGAAATAAGACCGGATTCAAAAATCAATTGTCCAAAGGCTTATAAGCCGCCCTTAGCCCAAACGTTAGCACTTTTTTCTATACGTTCTTGTTGCGTATAGAAATGTGCTGCTTGTTTATAAAAGCTCGATAGCCATTTATCTTTATGCATCTCATGTTCCCACTCGTAGCAATCCATTGCCATTAATTATTTATATAAACTTAGGTTATTCGTAAATAGATCAAGAATCCCGATCTTTAAACCTATAAAATCTGTCTGGACCCAATGACTTTACTAAACAAATCTTACTTATTAAAATCAATATCACTTGTATCGCTTAGAATCATTAAGTAATCTATAGTTACATCTGCCTATTTACTCAAACACCAATCGGGAACTTCCGAACCGTGAATGTAAGTTTCTCAGAAATTTGTGATTTACCATAAGTCAAGCAACAAATGCAAATACTCTTTAACAAGAAAATTCTTCCTCTTAATGTTAATATAGCTATCCTCGCGCAGAGCATAGACCATGTCCACACTTGGATCAATCGTTAAGCTCGTCACTTTACCACCCTGATAATCCGAATGTAAACAAAGGGGCCAAATTCGTAGAAGGGAGCGGACGGCTCGTAAATCACCTTCATCTGTGAATGATTCTAAAACTTTCCTGTAATAAATTTCAATAATATATCTCAAGTCTCTTTACAGAAATAATTAGTGAATCTTATTACGGATACCTTTTTTATGACTAATAAACTTAAATCACTACCTTATATATTTCTTTAAAATTATTTTGTAGATTTATTTAATAATATTTTAAATAGATTTAAAAATAATTTTCTATTATAATAAATTAGATATAAGACAATTATAATTTGAATCACAAATTCAAGTAATAGTGAGAAATTTATAAATAATACGATTATTTGTAATGATAATAGTATCAAATAGTTTATTAAAAATTTTAATTCAATTTTAATAAAAATATATTTATTCACTATGACGTATCTTAATAGAAACATTACAAAGAAACTACTCATTGATGCAATTCCAGCACCTATTAAACCAAAAATAGGTATTAATATGTAATTTAACAATAAACTCACTATACCTCCGTAAATAGAAGTTTTAAATACTTCCTTTGTCTCTTTAGTCGCAATAAATATTGCTCCTAAAAAGCTTGAGAAGGAAGAAAAAACCACGCCTAAAAGTAAAAACGGAACAACTTTCCACGACTCATAGTATTCTACTGCAAAAACATAATATAATAGTGGTTTAATAATCAAGATTATTACAGATGAGGAAATAAACATTAAACTTATAAAGTTTTGAAATATTTTGGAATAAAAATCAGAATTTCCTTGGTTTTCATATTCCTCAATAGCAGATAATTGCCAAGCTTGAGAAAAAACTTGACTAATCAAATTTATAAATGTTGGTATTCGACTAGCAACAGCAAATAAACCATTGGCGCTTAATCCCACATAAAATAATATAAAATATCTACTTGAAGCGTTAATTATCCACCACATTAGAGCATTTGGAATTAGAGGAACCGAATATTTTAATAATTTTTTGATTGTAGTTGAATTTATAACCTTAATTTTTATTATATTTGATGGTTTAATATTGTAAATAAGATAGCTTATGGTAATAGTATAAGCAAAAACCATAGATAATAAATAGCCTTCTATCCCCAATTTTAAAAAAACTAAAAATATTATATTTAGTATGCCTGTACTAAAAGTAAGTATAACTCCATTCAAAGCGAAAACTTTTACCTTTCCAATCCCTCTTGCATAATGTGCCAATAACCTCTCAAATACCTGTCCAAATAAAATCAAATAAAAATATGGCAAATGATTTATTTCTAATCCGAAATATTTAAAAAAAGGCCAAAAACTCAAGCTTAAAATTAAACCAATAGTAGTGATGAAAAGTGCGTTTGAAAAAATTATAGTTTTATTTGAATTTTTGTTCATAGCGAAGCGTAGAACCGCGTCATACATACTAAATGACACTATTGGAAGCAGCATTGAAACAGTGGTGATTAAAATATCTACACTCCCATACTCTTGAGCAGAAAGATAATATGTATAGATAGGAACTAAAATGATATTAATAATCTTACTACCAAGACTACCTATAGCAAATACAAATGAATTATTTAATAATTTTTTATATGAGTTCATATCAATTCTCTTCCCAATAATTAATTTTCTTATGGCTCAAGTCCGACAATATTTCTTCGTTTATATTAGCTTTACTTCTAATAACTTTTAATTGATTACTTATTTGTTTATTCTCGTAGTTTAAATTATTACTTAATTTTTTAACTAAATTCTCGATATTTAAAATTTCATTTGATAAATTTCCAAAATTGAATAACATACTACTACTATCGATTATATCAAATAGCGCATCAACTTTTGGTTGCCATGATAACCCAATAACAGGAATATACTTGGTATATGCTATAATCATAGAATGCATTCTTGTGCCAATTAATATATCAATTCCATCGTATAAATTGAGTAAATCTTTCAGACCATTAATATTTATTTTTTTAACTTTTTTTTTATTGATGATTCCTTTATAGACATCATCAAGTGCACTTTGATCTTCCTTGGTAGAGGTGTATAAAATTATTCTATATACGTGACCTAACCTATTTATTAAACTTTGATAATTTTCAACTGTATCTTTATAATTTATTTTTTTATCTCTAAAATGTCTACTATCTATTATATTAATTCCTATAGTTGGTTCTGTTGCTTCTTCTATGTTTCCCTTAACATTTTTATATTTATATAAGAATACTGGATCAATTGAAATTTCTGCCTTTTCCTTAATGCCGCCATTACTTATATATAAATCGTAAGACTGTTTGTCTCGAAAAGATATAACTGTACAATCGTTTAAAGACTGTATTGCCGAATTGAGATGGAAAGAATTACGAAATGGTCCAATCCCAATATCCATTGCAAATAAGGGTAAATGATTTTTCTTAGCAATTTGAACATATTTATCAAAGTTCGAAACATTTGATTCGTCATCATTTATGGACATTATCATATTCCCACCGCCCACTATTATTACATCAAATTGGTCAATGAATTTGTCATTATCAACACTATTGATACTTGGAATGTTAAGATACTTCGTTTTTAATTTTATATACTTATCAATTAAAAAATTCAAGCCGATTTTACTAATAAAGTTCACAATTGCATACTTAAATGAGTAATTCGTTGGTTCTACACTATCTATATCTTTAAACTTATACGGATCTCCTGTTAAATTATATTTAGTTACTTCACCGTATTTGCTAATAATTTCACTGAGTTTGTTAGCAATTACTAAATCTCCAATATTTGGAACATTGAATCTACTTACTAAAAGATATTTCAATTAAATGCCTCTCTTTCAAAATATATATATTTATTTAGTAAAAAATATTTTTTTATTAAAAGTTACTACTATCAAATAATTAATCTATATTCATAGTCTTAAATGTGAATTTCTATGACAACAAATAAAGCTTTGAAATTTGGTCAATCATATTTTTAGTTTGATATTTCCTAATTTTTTTATTTTTGTAATCTCTATTAAAATTTTTAATTCGCAGAATCTCTTCAACCCATACTTCAGTATTTTCATGATTCGAAATTTTTTTAGTATACTTTGATATTATTGCTTCTTCTGGTATTACATCCGATATTACACAGGGTAAATTTGCAGCTTGTGCTTCTACTAATGAAATTCCCAATCCTTCAAACTTTGAAGGAAACAGAAATACATCCATTGCCATCAGATATTTTTCAACGGAATCTTTTTTCCCTACGAAAATTATGTCAGTAAATATTTTTAATTGTTTTGCTCTATTAATTATAGCTTCTTTCTCTGGGCCATCCCCAACTAATAAAAGTTTTGCTGCTTTATTTTTTTCTTTGACTTTAGCAAAAATTTCAAGAATAAACAGATGATTCTTTGCAGTACTAAAAGATCCGGTATGACCTAATACAAAGTTATCTACTAATCCTAACTCTTTCCTTGTATCATTTCTTAATCTTTGATCAAAACAATATTTTTCAATTTCAATAGAATTAACAATAACTTGTCCATCTTTTTTAAATTTTTTTTCTCCAAAAAGATATTTACCAGCATTATAACTACAAGCAACAGTATCAGTTGCATGTAAATTTATAAGCATTCTGGAAAATTTATTATAAACTTTCTTTAATTTAGTTTTTTCCTCGTGGCTCCTATCACTATGTGAATGAACAATCCTAATTGGCACTTTATTATGATGAGCTAATTTGATTACCATACCACTATTAAATAGCACATGACTATGAATTATATCGAATGGCCCTATCTGTTTAATAATACTATTGATATTTTTCAAGTATTCTAAATAATTATTTTGTGGATGATCTAAATGAATTACTTTTGCTCCTTGCTCTACTATTCTACTCTCTAAGTCTCCCACTTCATTACCAAAAACAACAAAAGTAAATTCATTATCGTGACTTTTTATATTTTCGAAATAGCTAACTGCTATTTTCTCTAGCCCTCCATAATTCAGCGATCCCACAATCTGAAGTATTTTTTTAATTGAACTCTCCCCCTAACAATACAATTAAATAGCTCACGTTAATTCCAAAAGAAATAATATGGTAGAGCATTAACATTTCCCATTTTTATAGCATTTAAGTAAAATAAAATTATTGATATTATAATACAAAATGAAAGAATAATTTTTACAATTTTTTCGATATTATTATTAAAAATTGAATAATTACTGCCATTTAAAGTTAAGACTCTTGGGATATAAACAATAATTATAATTAAAAAGTAATAGTTTAATCTCGTAAACGAATATGCATATGAACTTAAAACTTGAATAAAAATCGAAATAATTACTATGTTAATTGACCCTGATAAGAATCTATCATTCTTATTTCTCATCGGAGACTCAAATGTTAAACCCATTACTACTATTACTATCAAGAACAATGCTAATGTACTAAAACCTGAATGTGAAGAATACCAAGTTTCAAACGAATCGTAATATATAAAATTAAAGATTCTACCTATAAAAGCTCGTGAATTATAAAAAAACACAAAAAAAGGGATCAGAAAAAATATATGTGATTGTTTCAAACGGAAATTATATATAAAATAAACTGGCAAAAATATAATAGCAGTACTATGGAAACTACTAGCCAAAAGTGTTGTTACAATGAACTTCCCTGGTTTTTTCTCTATCGCAAAATGATACGAGCTCATAATTAATGCCAAAGCTAACGTTTGTCTAACTCCACTAAAAGTGAAATCATATAATTCTAATGTTATAAATAAGAGTAAAGAAAAGTAATAATTTGTCGAGTACCTTTTTAAAAAAACATAGAATGACATAAAAAAAATTAACGACACAATCACAACTAATAATTGAAAATTTCCAAATAAATTATATATTATCCACTGTAAAGCTTTATAACCTATTTCTTGATCATAATGCATAAATGATTTAATGTCTCTTATCTGACCAACGTAATTAAAGAATCGATTATAACGTTCCATGTCAGTCCCTATCAAAGGATATCTCAAAGCATTTATTAACGCTAATGAACTTACACTTATAATTAACTGAATATTTCTTGTTTCTTTATATTTTGAAAAAATAGTATTAAAAAATGCTACAATCGTTAAAAAAATTAAATTTTGTTCTAAGATATTCATCAATGTTCTCCTTTTATTTTTAGTTAATGATTTGGCTAATTACCATTTTAATTCAATGATTGAATATATTAGATAAATTAAAATCTTGATTTTTGTCTCTAAAACCTTAAAAAAGTAACAGTAGATTTGTTTTTTATAGTTTTATTGATGATATATATTATATTTTTTTCTTTAATATTGTAATTGTCTCATAGTTTTCAAGGTTTTTTTAAACAAAAATATTTTAACTCAAAAAACATTATAAAAAGCTGATAGCAGTAGCAACAAGCTTTTCTTTTTTTGTTTGATGAAATGAAAAACTATTTTCTTGGATATACTAAAGTATTTCGGCGAAATTTTATATAATGAATCTAATGTTTTTTTATCATTAATTATTTCATTAATATTATTTAATCGATTATGGTAATTATCTCTAGTAACATTCCTTCCTTCATTTCTGATTGCTGAAATTACACTTTTAATTATTTGGTAATCTAATTGTACAGAAAAATCGTAATCTAACCCTTCTGTCATTTGAATAAAGCATGTATTAATTACCTTTGACTGTTTCCAGCAGTTTTCAATATAAGAATTCGTTTTAGATTTATTATTATATCTATAGATATATAATTTTTCATTTGGAATATAGTAAAAACTATTACATTTTAACAGAGCATTAGTAGAAAATACTACATCCTGAGCAAATTTTAGTTTTGGATTAAATTTAATGCTATTCTTTTTTAATAAATCTTTTGAATATATTTTAGTCCATAAATTATTTGGGAAATAGTTATTTAATTCAGAATTTCCAATAATTGTTGGGTAGAAATCATTCACAAACTTTTCTTTATCATAATATCCTTCAGAAAATTTAGTTTCTTCAGGTATTTTGTCACCATTTGATGTAATATGTTCAAAACTACAACTAACAATTTCACTTTTTTTGTCAGATGCAACCTTATACAATATTTCAAACATATCCTTTTTAATTAGATCATCCGAATCAACAAAACCGATAAACTCACCGGTAGCTAATTCTAATCCATAATTTCGGGCTACTGCTGAGCCTGAGTTTTCTATTGTTATAAACCTAATACGTTTATCAGTCCTTGCCTTCTTCGATATGATATCTAAAGTACTGTCGGTTGAGCCATCATTAATAATTATCAGTTCTAATTCTTTTAATGTTTGCTTCAATACCGAGTCGATACTTTCCTCTATGAATTGTTCAGAATTATAAGCAGGCATAATTATACTTATTTTTGTACCCAATTATTTGTCACTCTTTTCTATACAACTTAAATAATAATTTTCTAATTGTTTAACAGTGGTTTCGATATTATAACCGCTTTTAGTAAGTTTTTCATTTATATCACTTTTCAATGTTTTATTTGAAAAATTTATTAATTCATTAGCCCACTCTTCTGGTGTATTTGCGAGTGGCATCACATTAACATTATCCAAGATTATTACTTCTGGAGGAATTGAATCTGAAATTAACGAATTCAATCCAGAGGCTTGAGCTTCTACTAATACTACTCCTAAACCCTCAAATAGAGATGGAAATAGTAATATATCAAACGCACATAAAAAATTATTGATATCTGATCGTATTCCTGTAAAAATAACATTATCTTGGATCTTATATTTTTTAACTTTTTCTTTAATTTTGTTTTCTAATTTTCCATTTCCTACTAAAATCAACTTAGATTTAGGTTTTTGTTTTAGAACTTCCCTGAAAATATCAACTATAAAATCATGATTTTTTGCTTCTACGAACCTACCTACATGCCCTACAACTAATTCGTCTTCAGCAATACTGAATTCTTTTCTTATTTCTTTGTTGTAATTTGAATTATAACTAAATTGATTTAAATCAATTCCGTTTTTTACAAGTTCATATTTATTTTTACCAAACATCCATTGACCTGCTTCATTGCTACACGAATATAACTTAGTAGTAAGTTTATTTATATAAAATGAATTTATTTTATGGATAGGCAAATAATACATAGATGCTGGTTGAGTACTATGACTATGCATAATTACAGATGGTATTTTATTTTTTTTTCCGATAATAACAGGTACCAGATATAATAGTGAGTTTGCATGTACGTGTATAATTTGATAGTTATTATCCATAATTACAGATTGAGTTTCCAAATAATTTTTTATGATTCTTTTTGGAAACTCCGACACTACATAAACTTTGCCTCCTAACTCTGATATTTCTTTTTCATAAAGATTTGTATTTCTGCGTATTAAGAAATCAAACTGAATTTTTGATTTGTTTATTTTTCTATACACATTCATTATAAATGATTCGACGCCTCCTTTTGAGAGACTGTCTATAACGTGTAAAACTCTAATTGGTTCCATTTTTTCACCGCTTTTTTCTTTGTTATAAATCATATTAGCTAAATCGACTGTTTATAAATTTCTCTCATTACTTTATTGACGTTATTGCTACTAAATTTCTCAACTATCTTTTTGTTATTTTTTCCCATGAATTCTCTTATATGATAATCAGAGTATAGTCTACTGATTCCGTTAGCAAAACCATCTGTATCTTTTGGGTCGTAACTATAACCAGTAGATCCATTTATAGAATAATCATTTATTCCATGTACATTCGATGTTAAAATTGGCAACCCACTAGCCATTGCTTCTATTGCTGCTATCCCTAACCCTTCTCTTTTGGATGGAAATGCAAAGACATCTGCAATTTTATAAATTTCTTGAACATCGTCTCTAAAACCTAAAAAGTGAATTTTTTTTGAGACTTTTAATTCCTGGCTTAGCTTCATCAATTTATTTTCAAGTGGTCCCTTACCACAAATAACATAATGTATATTGTCATTCATTAAGTTGGCTAATGCTCTAATTATAACCTCATGATTTTTGTTTTTATTAACTTCTCCTACTGATAATATAATAAATGATGATTCTGGTAAACCTAATCCTATTTTTTTTTCAATTTTATTAACAGCAACAGAACGAATTTTTTCTAAATCCACACCAATACCAGGGATATACAAAATTTTTCCACTATTGAAATGCATAGCTCGTTTATAATCTTCCTTATTTATTGTAATTAATGTATCCGTATATTTTGCTAAATATCTTTCTATTGGATAATATATAAACCAGTTTATAAGTGCTGCCCCTTTAAAGAAATGAAATCCATGAGCAGTATAAACAATATGCCCTAATTTACGACGACTATTTGCCACGGCAAGTCGAGTAAGTACTCCTCCTATCGGTGACTGACAATGAATTAAGTCATAATCTCCATTTTTTAATAATTTCTTTATTCTTTTATATACTTTAAGATTATTACTATTAAGAGGAGCCCTAGAAAACTCTAAATTTATAACTTTTACATTTTTCTTTTTAAATAAATCCTGTAATTTTAATGATTTTTCTAACGGTATATTTCCGGGTTCAAGAAAATTAGTAGCTACTGTCACTTCATATTCTAAATTTTGTAATTCTCTAATATTGTTCATGTTGAACTGCTCTATCATAGATGCTACAGAGGTCAGTATTAATGCTTTTTTCACTTTTAAGATCCACCTTGTATACTTTTTGCTTTATTATTTATCAAATAATCCTAAATCACTTATTTTTAATAATTGGCTAGTACTTTAATCATTCGTATCCAGCTTTTTATCATCCTATTTTTTTCTAGCTTTCTCAACATTTCCAGTTCCACCTTCAACAACGCCATCACTCTTAAGAACACTCATAATAGTCCCAATGGTACATTTTATGTCAAAAACAAAACTCATCCGTTCCACATAATCTCCATCAAGCTTAGCTTTGATTGGAATAGGAAGCTCGTCCCGCCCATTAATCTGAGCCCAGCCTGATAGTCCTGGTAGCACACTATTAGCACCATACTTATCTCGTTCATCTGCTAAGTCATCTTGGTTCCAAAGAGCTGGTCTCGGACCAATAATGGCCATCTCACCCTTTATTATATTAATGAGTTGTGGTAATTCATCGAGACTTGTTTTACGTAAAAAATGTCCCGACCTTGTAATAAACGATGCTGGATCATTCAGCATATGCGTGGGTGTATCTCTAGGTGTATCTGAACGCATCGTTCTAAACTTATAAATTTGAAAGAATGTACGATTTTTCCCAATACGTTTTTGCTTAAAGAATACGGGGCCAGGAGAATCTATTTTGATCCATATTGCTAACACTAAAAAGATTGGACTTAGTATGATAATTGCTATTAATGATAAGATAAAATCAATCATTCTCTTTATGATAATATACATCGCTTACTCCTTATTCTAGAATAACCCAAACCACTTCTTACGTGGTTTCTTTGGTTGAATTGGTTTCTTTATATTCAAACGATCTCCATTAAAGATATCAAATGCATTGTCTTTAAAGTATTGGACAGCTTCTTGTCCGTATTCTTTCTCTAATCGCTCAAAAGCAACTTGAACATTCATTGGCCGGTGCTTCATATGATGAACATCTGAAGCTAATATGTGAGCTAGATTATGTTGAATCATTTGTTGACTGTTCGCGACGAGTGTCTCACTATAATAGCCCGAATAACTTGATGTTGTAATTTGCGATAAACATCCCATCTGGACTAGTTCATACAACAGATATAGATTGCTTGATAATTCATGGTTCCTTTCTGGATGCGCAATCACGGGTGTAATCCCATCATCGATTAATTCTTGTAAGACTTGCTTAGCATTGGAAGGTACTCTATCTGAAGGAAACTCAATCAAATAATACTTTCCAACGGCATCTAGCGATAATAACTCCCCATTATACAAATCATCCAGGAACTTGTCGGTTAAACGAATTTCCTGGGAAGCATAGACTTTTAGATTCACGTTAGCTTGGTTGTATGCTTCTTGAAGAGCATTCGCTGCTCCAAGTACATCTGCCTTATAATTAATATACTTACCATTACGGTGATGAGGGGTTAGAACCATATGTTCCACTCCTTCATCAACTGCTTGCCTGGCTAATTCAATTGATTGTTCGATGGTTTGAGCCCCATCATCTACACCAGGTATGAGATGAGAATGTAAGTCGATGATCATGCCTCATCATCCTCTAAACCATACGCGTAATAACCATACCCTTTTCCTTCTTCAAAAGGCACATTACTAATAACAAAGCCTAATATATTTGCTTTAACATTTTCTAAGGCTTGCTTGGCTTCTCTAACTAATTCTTTACGTGCGAAGTTTTGGCGAGCCACTAAGATCACACCATCGACTCTACTCGCAATGATTTGAGCATCCGTCACTGAATTAACAGGCGGTGTATCATAGATAACCATATCAAAGTTATTAGACAATTCTTGCATTAATCTTGCCATTTGAGGTGACCCAATCAATTCAGCAGGGTTGGGTGGCATAGGTCCTGAAGGTAAGAAATATAACCCTAATTCCTTAGACTTTTGAACCACTTGATTAAACTTTAATTCTGGATTCGCTAATAAGGTTGTTACACCTTGTTCATTATTCAACTTAAACGTCCGGTGAACAGTGGGCTTGCGTAGATCGCTATCTACAACCAATACGTTACGCCCAGTTTGTGCCATGGTATAAGCTAAGTTGGCAGAAGTTGTTGATTTTCCTTCCATCGGCATACTTGATATAATCGCAATCGACTTGACTTGATTGCCCACTTGCGCGAACTCAAGGTTTGTACGTAAGGTACGGTATTGTTCCGAAATGATTGACTTCGGTTCATAATACGTAATTAAAGGTGCACCTAAACGCTGTTCTTTTTCAGCTTTTTTCTGCTTGTTTCCAATTCCAAACATCTCTATACTCTCCTTCTTAACGGTGTATTATCTGATTCAATTCTATAACGGTTCTTCTTGACTTGTGCATTGGTCAATTCATTGATCTCTCCTAAACGAATCAGCCCCATGCTGGTTAGGTCATCAACCGACTTCACGCGCGTATCCATTAATTCTTTAACTAACGCAATACCTGCCATAATAATGAAGCCTAAAATCCCCCCAATTAAGGCATACATAATGATACTTGGTGACACCGAATTAGGGTTATAGGATGCTGAGGACATCACATAAATACCAGTCACATCATCACCGTAAAACGCCATTAAGGTATTCTCGAATTCAGTAATGATACTATTCACTATGTTTTGTGCATCGACTGGAGACTCCATTGTCGCAGTGATATAGAAGGCTTGTGAGTTCTGAGATTGAGTGACACTAATGGCATCTCTCAACTCACCAATCGTAAAGTGATTACCCAAACTCTCATTCACTGCTGTTAACACGGCATCTCCTTGAATAATATCCGTATACGTATTAATTAAGTAGACATTCGACTGTAACTCGCTATATTGCATGGCTGTCTCTTGCCCGCTACTTTGATTTACTAATAATTGCGCCTCTGATTCATATTTCCGGTCAACAAACAATAGCATAAAGGCCACTGCTAATGCTGCACCGATAATCGTCATCCCAGCAATTCTTACAAAGTACTTACGAAAAAGATTCCACAAATCTAATAAACTAATTTCTTGTTCCATATATCCTCCACTAACTTAATTTTATTCAGCACTATGATTGGCGAAGTCAATAATCGCCTGTTTTAATTCTCTTGGGTGTAAGTCATTTAGACCTTCAACAAACTCAACGGTTTCTCTGAGTGGTTTGTCCACGACTTTACCGATAAAGATATTCTCATCAATTTGTTCTTCGACAAGTTCGCCGGATGTTAACAACTCTTCATATAACTTCTCACCCGGTCTTATCCCAGCTTCCACAATGGGAATCTCTGATTCCGTATGGCCGCTAAGTAGAATTAACTTGCGCGCTAAGTCTACTATCTTGACTGGCTCTCCCATGTTCAAGATGAATACTTCTCCGCCTTCTGCGTGTGCACCAGCGAATACAACCAGTCGACTTGCTTCTGGTATGGTCATAAAATAACGGGTCATTCTAAAGTCTGTCACTGTGACGGGGCCGCCGGCCGCAATTTGCTTCTCAAAGAGTGGGATGACACTTCCACGGCTCCCTAGCACATTCCCGAACCGAACCGCACAAAAGATCGAGTCACTTTGTTTGTTCATTCCTGTGACGATGAGTTCGGCGACACGTTTTGATGCTCCCATCACATTCGGTGGGCGAACGGCTTTGTCCGTTGAGATCATCACCATCTTACCGACTTTAGCTTGGTCGACGGCTTTAGCTACATTGTAAGACCCTAGTATATTATTCTTTAAGGCTTCTTCTGGGTTCCATTCCATGAGCGGTACATGTTTATGCGCTGCTGCATGATAGACAATATCCACTTCTTCTTCTTTGAATAATTCATAGATTCGCTCATAATCTTGCACATCCGCAATCACTGGAACGTATTCCGTCATCGTATCGAGTTGTTGAAGTTCTTGATAGATCAAGTAGATTGAGTTCTCACCGTGTCCAATGAGTAGGACACGTTTTGGATTAAAGCGACTGATTTGTCGAGTGATTTCTGATCCAATGGATCCACCAGCTCCGGTGATCGCAATGGTCTTGCCTTCAATTTCTTTTCTTAAATGACTTTCATCCAATTGGATTTCTTTTCTTCCTAAGAGGTCACCAATATCTACTTTTTTAGGACCATGATTCATTTGATAAACTCCCGTAATGACATCTTCAACTTTAGGCATCTTATAGGGTTTAATATCATATTTGTTGAGTTCAGTAATGATTCGTTCATAATCTTCGGGCGTTAAACTTGGTATGGCAATAATTGCTCGATCAATGTCGTAGTCTTTCTCAATAGCTTCCAAGTGTGATAGATCACCCGCAACTTTTATACCCGAGATACTTTTACCTTGTTTTTTGGGGTTTTCATCTAGAATCGCCACTACTTCTGTATCTTGTGGATTCCGTATGTGATTCTCTACGAAGAGTGATCCACCGTCACCTGCGCCAATCACAATAATTTGCTTAATATCTTCCGCTTGGGTACGCCGACTTTGATCTTTCAATAGGTAGATATTCTGCCAAAGCACACGTAAACCAATACCGATAATTCCGGCTACAATCCCTGCAAGTACCATGAAGCGTAAAGCAATTATAAAATCGAAAAAGATGGTGATTAAACCACTTAAAGATCCACTCAGTACGAATGCCATGAATAGAGAGAATAAATCTCGTACGCCACTATAGCGATAAATCCGCATATTTAATTTAAACACACGACTGACAATTATATAGATAACAAAAGCTACAATTGTGAAAAGAAAGTACCCTTTTAATCTTGGGCTAATCATATTCCAGTAAAAGATATAGGCGCTCGCTGATCCAATACAAAGACAAATGAAATCTGCGAGTAACCAGACTATTGCTTTTTGAATGTTGTTCATTTTCTCAATCCACTTAACAAATACAGTGGTTGAATTTTGTTTTTCCAATCGGTCACCAACTTTACTATTTTAATTCATTTATTCTCTATTATTAATGTAGTTGTTCTTTTAAAGCTGCTAATGAGTTTTCATCAATGATGTCATAGTAAATACCATCGATCATCTCACCTGTTCCCGTTAATTGATAAGTTTCAATTTCGATATTTGAATTGTAGGTTCGATATAACTCTAATAATTGCGGTAAGGTTAAATTAGTTTCGATGTTATTTGATAAAGCACTGAACATACTAACATAGTTTGGAATCGACTCTACCTCCGTTGCTTTTTGCATCACTGCTTGTACGATTTCACGTTGACGTTCTTGTCTTGCGTAATCACCACCAGATGTATAACGCTCACGCGCATAAGCTAATGCCATATCGCTATCTAATTCGGTTGTTACTCCAGCTACGAAATCATAACCACTTATAGAGAATGATTTCGGTGGTGTGACTTCAATCGTTCCAACCGCATCAATAATTTCTTTTAGACCAGCCATGTTAACTACGACATAGTTTTCAATGTTTGTGTCTAAGAAGTTGTTTACTGTGCTTAAGCTTAATTCTGCGCCACCAAAGGCGTATGCATGATTTATCTTATCCAATCCATATCCTTCAATCTCAACATAGGCATCTCGTGGAATACTTGCAAGAATTCCAGTTTCTTCTTCCTTACTCATATCCATAACCATTATTGTATCTGAACGGCCTTGTTCCACTCTTCCTAAGTCTCCAGTGTCTACTCCCATAAATAACATTGAAAAATGCTCAGAAGATTCTGATGACTCTTCCTGAGCGGATACAAACGGGTTGGGACTTAATGTTGAGGTAACCATTAGTAATATAAGTAAAACATTCCGGGTAAATTTCATCCTTTTTGCTCCTCTTGATTAGATTATCAACACTTCGATATTAAGTTAATATTTAATTTTTTCTAGTTTTGATAATATTTTTTTATAGATTATTTAATTTTACCTTAATTATACGCATAAATCTATAGTATTTAAAGGGGGAAAATCGTTTATATCTCATTGAAAACGATTAATATATATATTTAATTATATATAGTAATGAAATAATTTATTCTATGCGCCTAATGTATCCTTATTATTCACTTAAACTATGATACTACATTTTTCTCTTTTTTCTTAATTAACCCTTAAAATTTACATAAACTTTACAATACTATTGGCTAAAACTATAATAAGTTACTTTATATTACAGTATATTTTGTTGGACTTCGATTAGAAAGCGTTTGTTTATTGATAAGTTTGAGAGGGATTCTATGAGACGTTTATAAAAAGCAAGTAATCTTCACCGCCTTTAATTAATTGGCTTATTGCTGGACCGGGATGGCTGGTAACAATCTCTACCTTAGCTGAACATCTAGACAGTACTGCTCGTATTATAAAGGAAGATATTGCTTTCTTAAGTGGGTCGAAACCTGATCTTGGCTTGATTCATCGCATAAAGGATACCGAATTATGATGGAACAAACAGCAGGTATGCAGGAATATTTTCGTGCGCAGTTTCCTAAGACTCACTAAGCACTTTATGATATATATCATGAGTTTAGACAATTACTGGGTCGGTCTATGGATAAGAATAAGATTGACTTTCGGATCTATATAGATTCATTAATTTGAAGTATTTAATGGTTGATTTGCACGGGAAGTATTATGATGGGCACTACTCTCATGCGCAGATGATTCAGAAGTTGTTATCATTTGAATTGTGAGATTATTTGGCGATTGAGACGTACCAGCACCGGGAGTTGAGTGTTGCGCGCTTGGATTCGAATGAGGCGGAATTATTATTAGTACGTTTAAGTTGACGGTGGTGATTGATCACTACCTGAACTTTAGTGATTTGAGCCGAATTAAGGCAGCGATTCAAATTGTGTTGGAGGAGAAAGCTGAGAAGTATTGGGAGTTTGGTCTTGAATTTTAGGTGGGATGGGCGTTACCTTGGTGGGTGATGCTCTTTTTTTGATGAGATTTTTTGGGGATTTGGCGTTTGCGGGGCGTCGTGAGGTGGCGCGATGGACCGTATTTGCGTTTGAGGAGTGTCGTGAGTCAGGACGATGGACCGCATGTCGATTTGCGGAGTGTCGTGAGTCAGCACGATGAACCGTAAACCAATTTGCGGTACGTCGAGCCGGTGCGCGACGCCCTTTTCTATTGATCAAATCGAAAAAAGTCACCCTGTTGGATGTGTCGCGGTCCAATCGGTGCACGAGAAGATACGGTTGCGACGGTTGCCTTTTTGGACGTATTTTTACACGAACGCTTGTTAATCAAGTAAAGAAACATATTTGTCGCAATGATTATTACAATTCAACATGTTTAAAACGATTTTTTCAAAGTTTGAGGATAGAAATTATTAATTTACTTATATAGTTTATGGTATTGTATTTGCTACTGATGAGTGGAGATACTTTTGATATTTATTTATAGACTGATTTTCTTCTACCCTCCTAATTTGACAAGCTTAGTGCTTAATTTATCTAAACGCTTTCCCAATTCATATAAATTTTAAAGACATGGTAAAAGTAGAGTAGTTTTATAATTTTTTATGTGTTATATTATATAAAATAAAGTTATATGAACGTTTGCCACTCGGCTCATTTAACTAATTTAATAAATAAAGTATGGAGCCATCATTTTTATTGAATAATTGGAGGGTATCAATGAAGACATTAGAAATTAAAAACTTACACGTATCAATTGAAGACAAGGAAATTTTAAAAGGTCTAAACTTAACCATTAACACGGATGAAATCCATGCCATTATGGGACCAAATGGAACGGGTAAATCAACCTTAGCAGCGGCGATCATGGGAAATCCAGCTTATACAGTGACCGAAGGAGAAATCTACTTAGACGGTGAAAATGTATTGGAAATGGAAGTTGATGAACGTGCTCGAGCTGGGCTATTCTTAGCAGTCCAGTACCCAAGCGAGATTCCTGGTGTAACAAATGCCCAGTTTATGAAAGCTGCCATTAATGCCCGCCGCGCTGACGATGACAAAATGAGTGTCATGGAATTTATTAAAAAACTCGATGAAAAGATGGCCATCTTAAACATGCCAGAAGAAATGGCAGAACGTTACTTGAACGAAGGCTTCTCAGGTGGTGAGAAGAAAAGAAACGAAATCTTACAATTAATGATGATTCAACCAGCCTTCGCCATCTTAGACGAAATTGACTCAGGACTTGATATTGATGCCTTAAAAGTTGTTTCACGTGGTGTAAATGAGATGCGTGGCGAAAACTTTGGTGCTTTAATCATTACGCATTATCAACGATTACTAAACTACATTACACCGGATTATGTTCATATTATTATCGATGGAAAAATCGTTAAATCAGGTGGTCCTGAATTAGCCAAACGACTGGAAGATGAGGGTTACCGCGGCATCGTTAAAGAGTTGGGCTTAGATTTTGAATTAAAAGAGTAGGTGAAACCTTTGACACAAATACCATTACATGAACAAAAAAGCTTAATTCCACAATACTCAAACGTTACTCAATCTTTTCAAGACGCACAACAACAAGCCTTAGTCGCTTGGGAAGCACTGCCCTTACCTTTTATAGAGCGTATGAGCTACCCAACGTGGGAATTATTCAGCCAAGTGATTGCAAGTCCAAAAGCCAGTGCCAGTGACTTAGTCACTACTTATAAAAACAACCTAAAGCTTTCGGATGACCAAGAACTGAGTGCCCGCATCGCTCACTGTGGTAATACGACGGATGTTGATTTCGTGCTAGCAGACTTAATGGAGCAAGGTGTAATTATTCAAGACCTCTTCACTGCAATGAATGAATTTCCTGAGTTAGTGGATGCGCATCTATTCAGTGCGATTCCTGCTGCAGAAGATAAAGTTGCTGCCTACCATACAGCCTTTATGAACGGTGGATTATTCATCTATATTCCAAAAAACGTTGAAGTGAACTTGCCGATTGAAGCAGTGTTGCTACAAGACAGTCGTCAAGAACTCGCATTCAATAAGCATATTTTAATTGTAGCGGATACGAATAGTCGCGTTGAATACTTAGAGAAATCAAATACGATCGGCGATAAATCCAATAGTGCCACTTTATTTGTTGAAGTGATTGCTCTCAATGGGGCTAGTGTTAAGTATGTCTCGATGGATTCACTGGGAGCAAACACGACAAGTTTCATTCGCCGCTACGGCTTGACACAACCTGATGCGAATATTTCTTGGGCAGTGGCGGCTATGAATAATGGGGATACAATCTTAGATAGTTATACCGTCTTAGATGGTAACGGCTCATCATCCAACGTTGATGTTATTAGTATCAGTAACCAATCGCAGACACAGACGATTAACACGAAGGTCCTCAATGTTGGTAAGAATACAACTGCCAACATCTTCCAACATGGGGTTATTCTTGACCAAGCGCGTCTAACGTTCAACGGTATCGGCCATATCGTTAAGAATGCTAAGGGCGCAGATGCACAACAGGAAAGCCGTGTAATGATGCTTTCTGATGATGCCCGTGCGGATACAAACCCAATCTTATATATTGATGAGTTTGAAGTCACAGCTGGTCACGCCGCGAGTGTGGGTCAAGTTGATGAAGAGCAACTGTATTACTTAATGAGTCGTGGTTTAAAGCACGAGGAAGCTGAATACTTACTCATCCGAGGATTTTTAGGCCAAGTGATTCAAACAATGCCATCTAATAAAGTAAGACAACAAATGGTCGAGATCATTGATGAGAAACTTAAAACATTAAACCATGATTAATAAATTAACTGTATCAACTATTAGGAGGTGACACCATGACATTCACACCTTTAAGACTCTTCTCTCAAGAGAAAAGTCAGTCTATTCGAGCCCAATTTCCAATCTTAGAACAAAGTGTCAATAATGAACCCTTAATATACTTTGATAATGCAGCTACATCCCAGACACCTCATTCAGTTGTTGAAGCATTAGCCGACTACTACCATCATGATAATGCCAATATTCACCGCGGTGTCCATACTTTAGCCGAGCAAGCCACTCGTGCTTACGAAGGAAGTCGGCAATATATTGCGGACTTCATTGGTGCAAAGGATGCTAGTGAAGTGATCTTCACGAGTGGAACCACCGATGGGATTAATTTTCTTGCTAGAGGGCTTGTTGAAGACCAACTAGAAACCGATGATATTATTTTAACAACACCTCTAGAACATCATTCTAATCTCGTGCCTTGGCAAGAACTTTGTCAACGCAAGGGGGCAAAGTTAGAATATATGGCGCTTAATGAGGATTTTCAAGTTAACCTTTCTGTGTTAAAGAAAAGAAACACAGAAAATATTCGTGCCATCGTGATCCAACATGTATCCAATGTTCTTGGAGTTGAACAACCGATCCAAGCTCTTAGTGAATGGGCACGCGAACACGATATTTTACTGATTGTTGATGGCGCTCAAGCAATCCCTCATCAAGCGATTAACGTGAACGATCTAGGTATTGATGCGTATTGCTTTAGCGGGCATAAAGCTTACGGTCCGACTGGGATTGGTATTTGTTACTTAAATGAAAGACACCACCAACATGCACGGCCCGTTCAATATGGTGGTGAGATGATCCACTTTGTCGGTGATTATGAGAGTAATTATAAAGACTCACCATGGAAGTTTGAAGCCGGCACCCCACCGATTGCACAAGCGATCGCCTTACAAACGGCCTTAGAGTATATTAACCAAATTGGTGTTGAAGCCATTGCTCAACATGAAGCCGCTTTGACCCAACAGTTGTACCAAGGGCTTCAAGAAATTGATGGTATTGAACTTTACCAGAGCCCTGATATCATTGCACGCAATCCTCATGGTATTATTAGTTTCAACTTTACTACTATTCATCCCCATGACGCAGCCTCTGCTTATGATATGGAAGGTATTGCTGTACGAGCTGGACATCATTGCGCCCAAGTATTGATGCGCAACCTTGATGTCGCGGCTACTTTAAGAGCGAGTGTTGGTATGTACAATACTGCCGCTGAAGTTGAACAATTTTTGTTAGTAACAAAGAAAATAAAGGAGTTTTTTGATTATGTCTCTATTTGATCTAACGAGTCTTTACAAAGAAGTCATCATGGACCATTCAAAGAACCCGCGCCATAAAAAACCGATTGCCCATTACACTCATCGTGTTGAATTATTAAACCCGACTTGTGGCGACGCCATTGTTGTTGAATTCACACTGCATAATGACACAATTGAAGAAGTTGGCTTTACCGGCCAAGGTTGTGCCATTAGTATGGCCAGCGCCGATATGATGTGTGACACGTTAAAAAACAAAACAAAGGAGCAAGCGCTTGAGATTATAGAGAACTTTACCCATTTAATAGGTGGAGAACTGAAATCGCAAGCTAAACCTTTAATGGACACGACTCAATTACAAGATGTATTGCAAGATGCCTACTTGTTAGAAGGTATTAAGAAATTTCCTGCACGCTATAAATGTGGCATACTTGCTTGGAGAGCCCTTGAATTAGGCATGAGTCAAATTGCTCAGACAGAAGAAGGAATTATAGAAAGAGAGTGATACAATGAGTGACGTACCAGTTCTCGGCGATTATGAATTTGGTTTCCAAGATAATGCTGAGATTATTTTCTCGACTGGATTGGGATTAAATGAAGAGGTTATCCGAACCATTTCCCAAGAGAAGGATGAACCTGAATGGATGTTAGACTACCGATTAAAAGCTTATGAAATATATAAGAACAAACCCATTCCAGAATGGGGGCCTGATCTATCTGGAATTGACTTTAATGACATCACGTATTACCAAAAAGCAACTAACCGCCCTGTTCGTACTTGGGATGATGTTCCCGATGAGATTAAAAAGACTTTCGAACGGATTGGTATCCCAGAAGCAGAACGTGCTTATTTAGCAGGAGCGACAGTTCAATATGAATCTGAAGCAGTATATACACGTATGAAAAGTGCATATGAGAACTTAGGTATCATCTTTACGGATATGGATTCTGCCTTAAGCGATTATCCTGAATTGGTTAAAGAATACTTTGGTAGTGTTGTCCCTTCAGAAGATAACTTCCAAGCAGCATTAAACAGCTCTGTATGGAGTGGTGGAACCTTTATCTATGTACCAAAAGGGGTACAAACAACTCTTCCACTGCAGACTTACTTCCGAATGAACAATGAAAAGTCTGGACAATTTGAGCGTACATTAATCATCGTAGATGAAGGTGCAAGTATTCATTACGTTGAAGGATGTACTGCCCCAACCTTCTCATATGCCAACTTACATGCTGCCGTTGTTGAAATTGTCGTTAAAAAAGACGCCTATTGTCGTTATTCTACCATTCAAAACTGGTCAGATAATGTCTACAATATTGTGACTAAACGAGGTCACTGTGAAGAAGGCGCAACACTGGAGTGGATTGATGGGAACCTTGGTTCTAATGTCACTATGAAATATCCAAGTGTCTTCTTAAATGGACGTGGTTCTCGCGGAACCGTCTTATCAATTGCTTTCGCTGGTGAGAATCAACATCAACATACAGGGGCTAAAATCTTCCACATGGCTCCAGATACATCGAGTTCAATCGTTTCAAAATCGATTGCCAAAGACGGGGGAAATGTTGATTACCTTGGACAGGTCTACTTTGACAAGAACAGTGACCGTTCAATCTCACATATTGAATGTGACACAATTATTATGGATGAAAAGTCACGTTCTGATACGATTCCATTCAACGAGATCCATAACAGTAATGTGACCTTAGAACACGAAGCGAAAGTCTCAAAAATATCAGAAGAGCAACTCTTCTACTTAATGAGTCGTGGCCTAGATGAGGCAACTGCCACTGAAATGATTATTATGGGCTTTGTTGAACCATTTGCTAAAGAATTACCACTTGAATACGCCGTTGAACTGAACCGTTTAATCGCTTATGAGATGGAAGGATCGGTTGGGTAGAATCATTAACTGCAATATCAAACGCACAAAAAAGCTTGAGCAAAGACAATATAATCTGCTCAAGCTTTTTTTAATTAGATAATATGACTTGTTGAAAAACACCCTATCGAGACTTTATTGATGTGGTATTGAGGTGTCGATTTCCCATTTATTTCCGATTGCTTGGCGGCTCAGGATAATAGGGGTCGCCGCCAGATCGTGGGTCTTCATTTTCTTGGATAGTCATCATTTCCTTAGCGAGTTATCCAATCACTAGCAAAATATTGCCCATCTTTCAAGTCGAATTCATTCGCCATATATAACTTAGCCCCATTATGTACATATTCCTTTAACGTGCCAACGCTTAATATAGATACTTTGCTGATCCGCATCCATAATGTTGACTGTACCTTCCTCGTTGATCAATATTAACTTCGATACCACTGGAACATTGACCCCAATCTTCTGTAAATTTTCTACTAAATTCCCACGCGCTCGCTTCATCTGAATAAAGAAATCATTGCCAATCTCTCTTCCATTGTACATCTACATTCCATTTTCATATACTTAATTCTGAATCAAATTCTTGACCTCAAAATGAAAGTCTTTACGTGACGAGATCAACATAATATCAATCTGCATACGCCCAGCAACCAGCGGAAAGTTCAAATCTGCTAAAACCTCCCAATTTTTGGGAATCTCTGGCAACAGCATCAACAAACATTCGCCCTCACCAATAAAGCCCGTCCGGTAATTCTCCAACCGCCACTCCAAATTTTTTGGTAACTTGTAGCGGTCACTCAAACACTCCAAAAATTGCAGTTTATTCAATATAATCCAGCCTCCCTTTTTAGTCCTATTTATATATACGTAAAAAAGAGAGGATTCCATTAATTTGTTTTTGTAAATTTTGGTTTTTGGACCTCGTGATGATGGACGAGGCCAGTTTTCTCTGATATTCGGCCTCGTATACCCACACGAAGTCACTTTCAGCCATTTTCAGGCCCCTCACCGATTCAGCAACGAATAATATCTTCCAAATAAAAAGGCACAAGCCATATTAGTCATTAATAACATGGCTTGTGCCTTATTTTCTACCAGTTTGCATTATCTAATTCAGCTTGTGTCCAGGGATATGGACTAACAGTAATGGGGTCCATTGTTTCTGGATGTGAAACTGTTACAACATTTGTTGTCAGATGATTTGGATGAGCTTTAACATCCGCATAGAAATAACCATTACTATCCGCTGTTATGGGTGGGATGCCCGTTGAAGCGTAACCGTCTAATTGCATTATATTTACTTCTGCAAAAGGATAAGTATACCCTTCAATATAACTTTGTCCTACGAAATACCGTTCTAACGTTAGATAACCCGATTCATGTGCTAACGCCGTAGGTTGGTACTGTACAATTGGCAATTCTGCTTCATAAACTTGTTGTCCCTGTTCATTTAGGATTGTTATTGTTGGAACTCTCCCCACCGCAGCGTCGGCATCAATTGAAAAATACCCCTCATCATTAGGTGTTGTTTCAATGACAGATAGTACCTCATCATTCATAGTCTGTGTCATAGTGACCACTATGTTATATAATGGGTTGACATAACCTGTGACTAAACCATCTTGTGGAAAGACAGGTTCAATAACTAATTCATCTAATTGAGTAGACAGTAGTTCCCACGTTACAGGTGGTATATCGCCTCGTCGCGAGGATAACATTCGCCAATCTTCAGGAACTGACCAATTACTTTCAGTTAAATCTCCCGGTACTATAGTAGAAGCGCCTCTTTCCTTCGCTGCCAAAGTTTCTAATTCTTCGCGAGTCTCAAGGGTCGCATATTCCTCAAAAACTTCAGGTTGATTATGATTATCCCACTTCAATAAACTAATCCCACCTTGATTATTATAAAAGAAATAAATGATATATTGCCAATCTCGTAACGGTTCAGTAATAATTCGACTATTAATATGAACCAATCTTTCATCCTGACCATTCGATTCTTTGACCGCTAACTCTTTTGTTTCATTGACTTCTGGATGTCCTTCCAAATAAAGAGCATTCTGCCTTGATCGATTAGGGCCCCAATAACTGTAATACATTGAAATTTTGTTATCTTCAATAGTTACATCAAAGTCAGCAAATTCTCGCTCAGTATTATCTACATGATAAAACCTCATATTTTTTGGCAACTTATCAAACTCTACTGCAAAAGGATATATTTTTTCCCTTTCGGCTTCTGTTGTATTCTCTTCAAAATATCTGTTCAAATAATCTGAAACAGTCATACTATGTGCCGTTGAATGTTTCCCATCAATACCATAAAATTGATACCCTTTTTTCTCTCCTGTTGATAAAATATTAGCTTCTTCCTCAGCTAAATAGAGCTCGGCTTCCTCTCTAGTAACTTCCCCATTTATAACCTCCATCAAACTAGAAATAACCCGCTCACGTTGCTCACCTAAGGTCTCTGCATTCACTAGCTGAGCCTGACTAAAAAACATGCTTGAACAAAGCAACAACAGACACAATCTCATTGTTAGTTTCATATCTTTTCTCCTGTACAAAATTTTTAAAAACATATTTTTATTGATGATATAAAAGAACTTTATAATAAGCAAGCTTAGTTAACTTGTTTATTTATTATATTCGATATCCACTAACTTAACCATTTGTTTATTAGCTGTGCTTAAAAATAAATTTGTATATGATGGTATATCGAATATAATCCACAAAAAGGAATCTGTTCATTGGCTTTTAAAATTTAAAGGTAAAGAGGCTGATACAAATATTTTTTTGGGCCTCGTGGTGATGGACTAAGCCAGTTTTGCTTGATATTTGGCCTCTTAAGTCTACACGAAGCCACTTTCCTCTGATATCCGGCCTCGCCAAACCTCACGAAGCCGGATTCCCTCAATATACGGCCTCGTCCCAAAGCTCGAGGCCATTTCTCACCTTACATGACAAAAAAACTGTCAAGTCCATAATCTTGTGTAAAAGTCTCAATGTAGTTATATCATCTGGTCATCATGCACATTACACTTGTAAGAATGTCCGAGCGTTATTTTCCCAATTTTCGTGGAAATCAATTAATATCGAA